>CACXDP010000090.1 GCA_902766445.1 uncultured Coriobacteriaceae bacterium | reverse complement strand
GATGCGGGACCAGTTGATGGACATGCGGAACACGTTCCAGCCCATCTCGGCGAAGAGGGCGATGTCCTCCTCGTAGTGATGATAGAAATCGGTGGCTTCATGGCTGGGATACAGCGCATCAGGATCGAGAACCTCATCGATCTGGCGGGGGATACCGTGGACGCCGTCGCCGCCACGCAGGTGGTCATCAATGCTGGCACCTTTGCCGTCTACGTCCCATGCACCCTCGTACTGGTTCGCCGCCGTCGCACCGCCCCACAGGAAGCCCTTCGGAAAGCCCATCGTAACCACTCCTCTCGATCGAGAACAAACTTGGAATCAGTATACTGGACTTATCATACGGCACGAATACGTTATCGGTGAAAGGTCTGCTGGCCTTTGCTACAATGGTTGCGTCTATTCTTCTCGACGCTCGGAGCATCATGTCCATCTCAAAGATCGTTATCACCGGCGGGCCATGCGGCGGCAAGACGACCGCGCTCAGCCGCATCCAGCGCGACCTCTCGCACCTCGGCTACACCGTCCTCATCGTTCCCGAGACCGCAACCTCGCTCATCTCGGGCGGCGTCGCTCCTTGGACCTGTGGGACCAACAGCGACTACCAGCTCTTTCAGATGACGCTGCAGCGCCAAAAAGAGGAGATTTTTGAACGGGCAGCGCGCACCATGGGCGACAAAAAGATCCTCATCGTGTGCGACCGAGGCGAGATGGACAACAAGGTCTACATGAGCGACGGCGAGTTCGCGAGTGTCTTGGAGCAACTGGGATTCAACGAGGCCGAGCTGCGCGACGGTTATGACGCGGTGTTTCACTTGGTGACCGCCGCAAAGGGTGCCGAGGAATTCTACAGCCTCGAAAACAACGAAGCTCGTTACGAGACAGTCGAGCAGGCGGCGGAGATGGACGACAAGTTCATAGCGGCTTGGACGGGTCATCCCTACCTGCGTGTCATCGACAACTCCACCGACTTCGAGGGCAAGATGCGCCGTCTCATCCGCGAGATCGCCTACTTCCTGGGCGAGCTGCATCCCTACGAGATCGAGCGCAAGTTCCTCGTGGAATTCCCCGATCTCGACTGGCTCGAGGGGATGGAAGCGTGCGAGCGCGTGGAGATATCACAGCACTACCTGCGCTCTGACCCCGACGAGGAGATTCGCATTCGTCGTCGTGGCAGCGGCGAGAGCAGCATGTACTACCTCACGGAGAAGCGCCTCGTAGATGGTCACAAGACGATGCGTATGCAGCGCCGCCTCACCGAGGGCGAGTATCACATGCTGCTCGTGCAGGCTGACCCCAAGCGTCGCGAGATTGTCAAGACGCGCTACTGTCTCACCTACAAGAACCAGTACTTCGAGATTGACGTCTTTCCTTGCTGGAGCGACCAGGCCATCGCCGAGATCGAGCTTTCGAGCGAGGACACCCCGGTCGCCTTCCCGCCCGAGTTGCACGTGATTCGCGAGGTTACCGGCGACCCGCGCTACCGGAACGCCTCCATCGCCGCCCACCCTCGAGGCGCCACGCACTAGGCACATGAGAAGGCAATAATCTGCAGCTATTTCCAGAGAGGCAACGCATGTATTCATTCGAGAGCCGCGTGCGCTACAGCGAATGCGACGAGCGCCTGCGCCTGAGCATACCGGCAACCATCAACTACCTCCAGGATTGTTCGATGTTTCACTGCGAGCACATCGGACACGGACAAGCGTACTGTGCGGAGCACCACTTCGCATGGTTCGTCGCTGCTTGGCAGATTCGCCTGCTGCAATTGCCCACCTTCTGCGACTACATCCGTGTGAGCACTTGGTGCAATCAGATGGGCAATACGCTAGCCACGCGACACTTCCTCATGCAGGCGGAGAATGGTAAGCATCTCGTGGAGGCGGAGTCTCTCTGCGTGACTGTCAACACCCAGACAGGCAAAGCCCAGCGCATTCCCGCGGAAGAACAGGCCTTCTTGACGGATGAGCCGTCACTAGGCCTGCCGCCCACACGACGCAAGCTGCGGCTTGGCGGCGAGGGCAGGGAGGCTTTCTCCGTCGAGGTGGGCCGTCAGCTCCTAGACAGCAATGGCCACGTAAACAACGTACAGTACATCGCCTTGGCCGAGGACGCCATCCGCATGCAAGATGCGAACTTCAGAGCGGGCACAATCCTCGTCCAGTACAAGCTCGCCGCACACCTTGGCGACACCATGCGCATGCTCGTTCATGAGGAGACTGACGGCTACGGGGTTGACCTCGCGAACGTCGATGGCGGGAGCTTCGCCATCGTGCGCATGCTACGAGCCGAGTAAGTCCTCACTTCCTGCGTCGTTTGGCAGTGGGAGTGGCTGGAGCGGGATGCTCCTCCATCCACGCGTCCATGTCGGGCACCTCGGGCATCTCCTTGAGGAGCTTGGTGACCTTCTTGTACGCTCGTTTATGCTCGTTGAGCATGCCCGTCACATACGCGACGACCGCCATCACGAACGCAACAAAACCCAATGCGGTCAAGAGCAAGGACTGGCTCGCGCTTCCGTCCCAGATCATACGCAGTGAGTTAACAAGCGCGAGCACCCCCAGCGTGACCATGAACAATCCGGACTGATCGGCTTGCCTGCGCTTTTCGAGGGGAACCGTATCGAGTTCGCGCTTGAACAAAAGAAGAAACATATGGTCATCAGCGATGCCGCAATCCTTCTTGTAGCGATTGATCTGTCTGCGCCGCTGGGGCGAGGCCATCCGATATTCCAAGGTATCGTGATAGTCGCCGCGCAGCTCGTTCGCATTGCCAGTTCCAGACATGATGCCTCCTTCGTCGCGTAGAGCGACCTTAGCACATCGACAGGAAGCATGTTCCGTGGGATAATGCCATTCGACTGAGCGTCCATGCGAAAGGAACATACCATGCCAACACCACACAACGCAGCGGAAAAGGGCGACATCGCAAAGGTCGTGCTCATGCCTGGAGATCCTTTACGCGCGAAATTCATTGCCGATAGCTATCTAGAAGACGTGCACTGCTTCAACGAGGTACGCAACATGCTAGGCTTCACCGGCAGATATCAGGGGGTCCCCATTTCGGTCATGGGCAGCGGCATGGGCATGCCCTCCATGGGCATCTACAGCTACGAGCTGTATAACTTCTACGATGTGGATGCCATCATCCGTATCGGGACAGCGGGTGGTATCGGCGAGAACGTCAAGTTGCGAGACCTCGTGATTGGTCAAGCGACTTGCACGGACTCGAACTTCCCTGCGCAGTACCACCTTCCGGGAACGGTTGCGCCAATCTGCGACTTTGGCCTGCTCCGCCGTGCGGTGCAGGCGGCAGAGGAGCTCGGTGTCCGCTACCACGTGGGAAATTTCGTCACGACAGACGTTTTCTATCGCGACACCGATTCGTATCGTGCTTGGGCATCCCTCGGTGTACTTGCGAGCGAGATGGAGGCGGCGGCGCTTTACCTCAACGCGATGTCATCTGGCAAGAAGGCCTTGGCGATAGCCACGATCTCAGACCATGTCTTCACGAAAGAGTCGCTCGATGCCCACGCTCGCCAGACGACCTTCACCCAGATGATGGAAGTCGCGCTCAATGTGGCCGTCAGGGAGTATGATAGGTAGTGCGGGTAGGTTTGGCAGTGTGTTCCCGCATGTAGCGGGGGCGACGAATGTGAAGGAGATTGGTATGGCTATGGGTTCGATGACGCGCCGTTCGATGTTGGGCATGCTTGGGGCAGCTGGCCTCTCGCTTGCCGCGTGCGGAGGCAGCTCTTCCGGCACCGAGACCGAGGCGTCGAGCGATGCGTCGAGCGATGCTGGTGCCGTGAGCACCGAAGACGCCAAGGTCGAAATGGTTACTGACACGGGCGGCGTCAACGATCAGTCCTTCAACGAGCTGGCATGGAAAGGCCTGCAAGACCTCAGGGATGAGAACGGTTGGGAAGTCTCCTACATCGAGTCGAAGCAGGAAGCCGACTATGCGACCAATCTCGACAAGGCCGTCGACGATGATGCCACGGTCATCTGGGGCATAGGCTATGCCATGAGCGATGCCGTCAACACTGCTGCAGACCAGAACCCCGACGTACTCTTTGGCTCCATCGAGGGTTCGAACGATAGCGGTATCTCGAACCTTGTCGCCGTCGCGTTCAAGTCTCACGAGTCCTCATTCGTCGTGGGCTACATCGGGGCATGCATGAGCGAGTCGGGCAAGGTCGGCTTTGTGGGCGGCCAGAAGTCTGCCATCATCGAACAGTTCGAGTACGGCTACTATGCTGGCGTCGAATACGCGAACAAGCAGAAGGGCAAGTCCGTCACCTACACCGGTCAGTACGCAGAGTCATTCTCAGACGCCGCCAAGGGCAAGTCCATTGCACAAAAACTGATCAAGGATGGCTGCGACGTCCTGTTCCATGCCGCCGGTGGCGCTGGCGTGGGCATGCTCGAGGCCTGCAACGATGCGAAGATCTACAGCATCGGTGTTGACCAGGATCAGTCGAAGCTGTTTCCCGATTCCGTCATCACCTCCGCTCTCAAGAAGGTCGACGTTGCCGTAGTCAGCGTAACAAAAGGCCTCATTGACGGGAGTGTCAAGGGCGGACAGAACCTCGTACTCGGTGCAGCCGAGGACGCCGTGGGCATCGCCGAGACACACGACAAGCTACCGGATGACGTGTACCAGGAGGCGCTCGATCTCTTTGACGCCATCAAGAACGGCGAGATTGAGGTTCCTGACACCAAGGAGACGTTCGACGCGTACGTTAAGTCGCTCTAGCGAGTACGCGACTTTAGTCATATAGGCCCATCGAGCGCGTGGTTCTGTGAAAGAACCACGCGCTCGATGCGTTAGACGGAAAGCCACTCAACGTCTGCTAGCCCAGCCGGATGCTTCCCAGCCAACCCCAACGCGGGTCTTCCATGAGACCATAGACGCTGAGCCACAAGCCGAGTGGTACCTTGCGTACCCCCTCAGCCACGCAGTCCATAACCATGTCATCTCCCGCATAGATGCCTACGTGACCATGGGCCATTCCCTGCGATGTGAAGGGATGCGCCATCGTCGCCACGATCATGCCAACCTTGAGGTCAGCGGTATCCGTAAGCGCACAGTACCAGTTGCAGAGGCTGCGGGCATCTCCCAGAACGACACCAAGGCCAAGTCGCGAGAACGACTGCTCCACCCAACTCGCACACAGGTCTCGTCCAGGTGACGGCGTAGCGTGCGCACAGGCAACGAAGCGCTTTTGCAGCGACGTCGCTTCGGCCGTACGCTGGGGTTCATGTCCTGTCAGGATATGACGCAGGGCCGGCCTTCCCCATCGCGAGAGCTCGCCCCGCACCAAGTTTTTCCTACGAAGCGCAGCTATCAGCTCACTCTCCCGCTCAGTCATGACTCCCTCAACAATTGTCGTAACCTCACATACCGTATGCAATAACCCATGTCGCATTTCGTTTAGCGCGCTCGCCCAATAGCATAGCGCGATATCACCCCACTCATGATAAGCTGTTTTTGTCTATCGTCTCGCAGAGAGAGGGATTCATCATGAGCAAGATTGTCGTCGTCGGTGCCAACCACGCGGGTACCGCTGCCATCAATACCATCCTCGACAACTACGAGGGCAACGAAGTCGTCGCCTTCGACGCAAACTCGAACATCAGCTTCCTGGGCTGCGGCATGGCCCTCTGGATTGGCAACCAGATCAGTGGCCCCGACGGCCTCTTCTACCAGACCAAGGAGCAGTTCGAGGCCAAGGGCGCAACAATCCACATGGAGTGCCCCGTCAAGCGCATCGACTTCGATGCCAAGGTCGTCTATGCCGAGGACAAAGATGGCACGACCTATGAGGAGTCCTACGACAAGCTCATACTCGCGACGGGCTCGCTCCCCATCAT
The DNA here is from genome assembly GCA_902766445.1 of uncultured Coriobacteriaceae bacterium. Classification (GTDB taxonomy): domain Bacteria; phylum Actinomycetota; class Coriobacteriia; order Coriobacteriales; family Atopobiaceae; genus RUG440. The sequence continues at coordinate 26,513 of CACXDP010000090.1, read as the reverse complement.
CCCGCGCTTCGAAGGCGGCGACCTCGAGAACATCCAGCAGGTCAAGCTCTTCCAGAACGCTCAGGAGGTCGTCGACAAGCTCAAGGATCCGGCCATCAAGACCGTCGCCGTCGTGGGTGCCGGCTATATCGGCGTCGAGCTCGCCGAGGCCTTCCAACGCAACGGCCGCCAAACCTTGCTCGTGGACATGGCCCCCACCTGCATGGCAAACAACTTCGACCCAGAGTTCTCGGCTATGATGGCACAGAACCTCACCGACAACGGCATCGAGGCCCACTACGGCGAGGGCGTCGATCATTTCGAGGGTGTTGACGGCAAGGTGACTAAGCTCGTCACAGACAAAGGCGCCTACGACGTTGACATGGTCTGCGTCTGCATCGGATTCCGGCCCAACAACGAGCTCGTCAAGGACTCGGGCATGGAGCTCTTCCGCAATGGTGCCATCCTGGTGGACCGCCACCAGATGACAAGCATACCCGACGTGTATGCCGTCGGAGACTGTGCGACCATCTTCTACAACGGCCAGGGCGGCGAGCCAGGCTACATCGCACTCGCATCCAACGCCGTCCGCTCGGGCATCGTTGCCGGCCACAACATCTGCGGCACCCCGCTCGAGACACCGGGCGTGCAGGGTTCCTCCGGCATCTGCATCTTTGACCTCAAAATGGTCTCCACGGGCCTCACCGAGAGCGCCGCAGCACGCGCAGGTATCGACGTGCTCACGACCACCGTCACCGATTGCCAGAAGGCCCCCTTCATAGAGCACGACAACCCCGACACCACCATCAAGATCGTCTATGCCAAGGATTCCCGCAAGATTCTCGGCGCGCAGCTCGCCTCCACCTACGACATGAGCGGAAACATCAATATGTTTAGCCTTGCCGTCGAGAAGGGCGTGACCATCGACGAGCTTGCGCTGCTCGACATCTTCTTCCTCCCGCACTTCAACGCCCCGTACAACTACATGACCGTCGCAGCGCTCAAGGCTGAGTAGTCAAAGGCAACCACGGCCGCGTGGTAGGCTCTGCTGCGTAAGGCAAGGAGGTGGGCTACCTCGTTGAGGTGGCCCACTTTTTGTCTATCGTCCCATCATCCCACGACGAACGCACTGCCGAGTCTGATGGCCCTTTCTTCCGACTATCGTCCCATCAGATAGGCCCAGTACCCCTGCGTCCCCTCTATGGGCATCTCGCTTCTGCGGTCGTGTCCGAAGTCTCCGGCATCACGCGTCCTGTCTGACGCCTCCATGCGATTGAGCTGCATCTCCACCTCCAGCCGATGCCTATGCGGCAACTTATCGACCGAAAGGCTTGCAAGCAGAAAGAACCTACGAAGCTTCGCACTGACCAGACCGTGCCGAAAGCAATAACGAGAGCAGAGCGCATGGTGCTCCTCGCTGTAGTACGTGACCTTGTGCGGACTCAAGCTAAAGAGATAGTCATCCACGGTCCTGAACCACGAATCTTTGTCGTTTGGCTCCAATAGATAGTACCCGACGAGCATGACCTCGCGTAATACCGGTTCAACCACTTCGAGCCGCACAAACCGTCGCTTATCCATTTCATCTCACCTCACTCTCACCACCTGACGCTGCATTGCCCACCCATGGCCATAGGCTCAATGCAAGCATGGTCTGATGGGTGGACAACAATACGCGAGATGTGATGATTATGTGATGATGCTCGTCAGCCGCCGATGAAATGCAAAAGAGACAAGAAGCCGTACGTCCCCACAAGTGCCCAAAAGAGGCCGTCAGCCACGTCACGCGGCAGTCGTCTCAGGCCCGTGTCCATGGCTGGGTAGACCACCCAGACGATGAGGGTAGCTGCAATGGAGTACACGAGCGAATTTTGTAGACATACCTGGCCCATGAAGTTGAAGGGCATGCGCCTGTAGTCCCAAAGCTCATAATGCTGGTTTGCCACCATGCCCGTACCAAAGTCGATGGATGTACAGACGGCCATGTTGAGCAGGAAGCTCAGCGGTAGCGCCTTTCTCCAGTCACCCTTGAAAGACTTGAGCAGCCATAGCTTGACGGGGTGAAGTATCAGCACAACGCAGGCTAGTGCCGTACCCTCCGCAGAGAACGGGAAAAGCCATTGATCCCACAGCATGGCATTGGTCGGATCGTAGTCCCCCATAAACACTCCCGCCACAATGAGTCGGCAAAAGAGTATCTCTGCCCAATGCCCGAGGAAGGAGAAGACGATGAAGTAGATCGCAAGGTCACGCCAAAACTCCCATGAATGAACGCGAGTGCGCCACGGCATATCCCAGGTATGACCGCTGTCGTGCGCGGGCGTTAAGTCGACCTCTGTCGTGAGCTGGCTTATGACTCCCGCATCAAAGAGAAGGGCATAGCTCACGACACCAGCCCCGAACCATTCGATGGCAGTGACGCTTACCGCCACCGGAAGGCTCACAATCTGCGCCGCATCCGCTATCGCCCCGAGACCCAACAAATCAGCTGCGGAAAGCGCGACGCAGAGAGCAACCGTACCCAACGACCACCATCTGGCAACTCGGCGGCGCTCATGCAACAGCCACAGCGCCACGGCAGACGAAGCCGCCACCAAAACCGCACGCAGCAGGGAAAGGTCGTACGCAAAGCTGCTGGGCGGGCAGAGCGCTGCGTAGGCAAACGACGCCAGCAGGTACAACGCGAAGTAGCCCTCGCAAATCATGATTCCGCGTGATGTGGAATCCGACGCCCCGCGCGCACGCTTCGGTCCTTTGCCTACAAGCACATTCATTGGCGTTCCTCTCTAGGCAAAGTCGTCAACGAGACGTTTGCCGCCAAGGACATGCCAGTGAAGGTGATGGACTACCTGTCCGGCATCGGGACCGGAGTTTGCCACCACACGGAAACCCGACTCCTGTATGCCCTCCGCCTTGGCAATCTCATCTACCGCATGGGCCATCGCGGCAATCGTCTCTCCAGGAACGTTGTCGGCCATATGCGCGTAATGTTCCTTGGGCACCACGAGCACGTGCGTTGGGGCCGCAGGACTCATGTCGCGGAATGCTGCTACGAGGTCATCCTCGTAGACGTAGTCCGACTCGATGACGTGATTGGCTATCTTGCAAAAAATGCAGTCGTCCTTCATTGCTCTCGCTCGTCCTTTCTAATCGTTGAGATATGCCGTCGAAGGCGCAGCGGTCGTGTCCGGCGCCATGACCTCCTGCGAGGCGTCCAAAAGCACGCGCACGCGCTGCTCCGCATCCGAAAGCCGCGCCTTGAGACTGCTCAGCAGCTCCACACCTCGCGCATAGCGGTCAAGCGCATCCTCAAGCTCGAGGTCGCCCGCCTCGAGCGCACGCACGATCTGCTCGAGCTCGGTCGAGGCATCCCTGAAACTCATCTCTTCGGTGTTGCGATACGTCGGCTTCTCTGCCATCGTTCCTCCAATCTCGCCCAGATACGGGCAACCATCCCTTAGCCTTCTGTCGATTCTTCCTTGCAAGCAGTCACTGTCGCCTCGAACCCTCCTCGTCCGAGGAGCACGCTCACGTCCTGGCCCACCTCTAGATCCGCAGCATTGCACAGTACGTGTCCCTCTGCGTCACGCACCATGGCGTAGCCACGCGAAAGCACCGCAAGCGGCGAGAGTGCCTCAAGCGAGGCCGCAGCACGACCGAGCACGGCCTCATGAGGACGTAGCAGACCCTCTCCCACCGTCCTCATCCGCACGGCCTGCGCAGAGAGGTCATGGACGGCGCGATCAAGAATCCGTGGCACGGAATCATGCAGCCGCTGCTCGCTCTGCATAAGCTGCGTGGCGCGATCCTCCACGAGGGACATGGGGTCCTCCAGGCAACGTCTCCGTGCCAATGAGTCGAGCAGGGTTCGCTCATGCGACACGCGCGTCACCATAGCCTGGCGAGCGCGAGCGTCAAGGGCAAGCATCGTCTGGTTCCTGTCGCTCACAAGCGCGCCCATGGCGGCACCCATACGCAACCTCCGCCCCTCGATGGCAGCAACCATCTCGTCGATAGCGGGTGCCACAGACTCCGCGGCTGCCGTCGGTGTAGAGCAGCGCCGATCGCTCACCATGTCGCAGATGCTCGTGTCTGGCTCATGCCCGATGCCCGTAATCACGGGCACGGGACAGGACGCGACAGCACGCGCAAGCGCCTCGTCATTAAAGGTCATGAGGTCCTCGAACGACCCACCTCCGCGTACGAGCAGGATGGCCTCAGGACGGGCTTGTGCCGCGACCTCAAGAGCCCGCATGATGGTGACGGGGGCGCCAGGCCCTTGCACGGCACATCCCACCACGTCTAGCTCGACCAAGGGATTGCGCCGCTTGAGCGTACGCTTGACGTCGTCGATTACGCTACCCGAGAGCGATGTGACGACCGCGACACGCACGCAGAAGCGCGGTATGCGTCTCTTTCGCTCCGGCGCCATCAAGCCCTCGGCCTCTAGCTTGCGGGCTAGCGCCGCCACCTGCTGACGAAGCAGGCCCTCGCCCGCGAGCTCTACGCCACGCGCAATGAATGAGAGCCTTCCCGTGCCCACGTACACGTCGAACTTGCCCTTGAGCACCACAGCCATGCCGTCTCTCAGCTGCATGCCCAAGGATGCGTAGGTATTGCGCCAGATGATGACGTCCATCGCGGAGGAGTCGTCCTTCACCTGGAAGTAGCAGTGCCCCGAGCGTGCATTCGGCCCACGAAAGCCTGTAACCTCACCAGCAACAGCAAGGACGGGCATGGCACCAACTTGCGCCTTTGCTGCGCCTACTGCCTCGCTGACCGACATCGGAGCGTGAGATGGCTCACGAACCTCGTCAATCTCCATGATTCTGGCAGATGCCAGCGGATTGGATCCCATAGCCATGGCTAGCGCCTGTTGTTGGTTCTGGCCATGAGATAGACCAAGTTGAGGATGGAGACCAATGCCGATGCCACGTATGTGAGAGCGGCTGCGATGAGCACCTTCCTCGCACCTGCAAGCTCGTTCGGACCCAGGCTGCCAGAGAGATACTTCACGGCCCTGCGCGACGCATCTATCTCAACTGGCAGCGTGACCAGCTGAAATATCACCGTGAACGCAAAGAGCAGCACAGCGAACTGCATGAGACCCACAAGGCCCATCCACATGCCGAGTATAAAGACGAGCATCCATCCCTGCTGCGAGATGTTAACCACGGGTACCAGTGCCGTCCGAATCATACCGGGCATATAGCCCTTCGCCGTCTGCACCGCATGTCCGGCCTCATGACAGGCAACAGCTACCGAGGCAACCGACCCGCCCTGGTAGTTCTCGTCGGATAGGTGCAGACAATTGTCGCGCGGATCGTAGTGGTCCGTTAGCTGACCAGCAACGCGCGTGATGCCAACACCACCGGCACCACCTTCGACGAGCATCTTTCGCGCCACGGATGCCCCGTCCGTGCCAAGACCGCTCGGTACCTGTGACCACTTGCGATAGGTGCTCTTGATGTAGGCCTGCGTGATGCCGCCGAGCACCAGCGAGGCAACCACGATAAGTAGATAGCCACTGTCGTACATAAACACTACGAGCTCCTCTCCTCTCTTGCCAGCTTTCATACCATAGGTTTATACCCGAACCATGGGACATTATTTCAATGCCACAGCTCTCATCCACGCGCTTATAGCATCTCGACCCGACCGTCTTTCACCGTGAGGCCGACCTCGCCAGCAAGCAACCCCTCAAGGCGACTCCCAGCCACCTCATGGCGCCAGCCAGAGCGAAGGGGCGATGACGCATCGCCCCCCACGAAATCGTAGAGGTCATCACGCGTGGCAATGAGAGGCACGGCAACTCCGCAGGTATCGGCAATGAGCCGCAACATGGCATACATAAGGTCGATGACGCTGTCGAGCTCGGCCGTCGGGCGCGGACGGTGCTTGATATACGGGTATTCCACAGGATCGCATGCCACTCCATTGCGAACGGCACGCACGACGTCGTGCACATCTTTGGACGAAAGCTGGTCGGTACCACGAATGCGCATAAGTCTATCGGGCGTACGTGGAGCGCGTCGGCACACTTCCACTACCACTTCGTCAGAGAGCACCCACTTACGAGGGAGATTACGACGCTCGGCACAGGCTTCGCGCCACGCGCACACCTCGCGCGCAATGGCTAGTTGTCGTCTCGTAAGCGTGGACGAACGCTTGAGATGCACGTATGCCTCACGCGGATTTCGCGTGAATCGCTGAGGATCGCAGGTCGCCTCCAGCTCAGGAACAAGCCAGCTGAGCCTGTCGCGGGAGATGAGGTCATCCATCATCGTCTTGTAAATCTTTGGCAGGTAGAGGACGTCCTCCTCCGCATAGCGCAGCTGTTCGTCGTCGAGCGGACGACGCGACCAATCCGTAAGGCCATCCGCCTTGTCGAGGTGTACTCCCTCGTAGGCCTGCACGAGCGCACCAAGACCCATCTGCATGCGATGCCCAAGGAAGGCTGCCGCAAGCTGCGTGTCAAAGACAGGCGTCGGCATGCAACCCATGCCATCGCTGATGACCTCGAGATCCTGGTCGCACGCATGAAACACCTTGGTGATTGAGCTGTCCTCAAAGATGGCGGCGAGCGGAGAGAGATCCTCAATGAGCAATGGGTCTATCGCGGCCACTTCCTCGGACGTCGCGACCTGCACGAGACAGAGCTTGGGATGGTATGTTCGTTCGCGCAGGAACTCCGTGTCGACCCCAATGACCCTGTGCCGGCGCACACGATCGCAAAACGATTCCAGTTCCTCCGCTTTGCATATGTACATGTACTCTCGATTCGTTCGGCTCTGCTTCAAAACGGCTACCATGGTACCGAAGAAACAGGTATCATGTGGCCCACATCACCAAAGAGGGGGTAATCCGTGCGTATTCTCATTATTCACAACCTTGCCTCGGGATTCGGGTCTGACGCCATTTTTGAATTCCAGCGAGCAATCGTACGTGAGGGTGACGAATGCGTCATGCGCCTTCTCACCAAGGATGCGGCGGACAAGGGCAAGTCGCTGCTCGAAGATGCCGAGAGCTTCGACATCGTCGTCATTTCAGGTGGGGACGGCACCGTCGCCACGCTCTTGTACCTCCTGCGCGGGCGCGACGTGCTCACCTGCATCTTTCCCTCTGGCACCGCAAATCTCCTCTTTGCCAACATCGGAAACACGGCTGAGCCGAGCGCGCTTGCCCGTGCGTGCCGCATCGGGCATTCGGTGCGGTCGGACCTCGGGGAGGTCTCTTGGCGCGACGAGTGGGGCAGGCGTCATCGGGAGGGCTTCTCCATCATGGTCGGCCTCGGCTTCGACGCACAGATCATGAAGGCAGCCATTCCCGCAAAGAGGTCCATGGGACAAGCCGCCTACTTCGCGGCAGCGCTTGCAAATCCCCGTCCCGAGGTCCAGACGTTCAAGATCACGGTCGATGGTGAGGTCCACGAGCATACTGGCATATCTTGTCTCGTGGCAAACAACGCCATGATTCAGGGCGACATCGTTCTCGTACCAGACGCCACCATGACCGACGGCGTGCTCGATGTGTTCGTCGTCGAAGCAGAAGCCACAGCACAGCTCTTGAGTCCGCTCGTGGTGGGTTTCATGGACCATGACGGCAAGGGGTCCAAGCGACCACATATCACGAGCTATCAGGGCCGAGAGGTTCGCGTCGTGGCCAGCGGGGCTATGGAGATCGAGATTGACGGCGACCCCATGGAAGGCCGCGTGAAGTCCTATTATGCGCGTGCTATCCCCAAGTGCAATCGCCTCGTGGTAGACGCCCTTTCGCACTACGCGCACGAGGCGATGAGGCACACGTCCCCAGTTTTTGGAGACACCGAGCAGATGCCGTTCCCGCTATAAGAACCGCTCGCATAATACACCCCATCCGACAGACCTCTCTCACGTAGAATATATCTACCTTTGGCATTGCGAGAGAGGAATAGCATGAGCAACGAGTCTTGGCGTCCCAAGCTGCACGTAGCACCGCACGACGGGTCCATTTCTGATCCCAACGGCCTGTGCCAGTTTAAGGGAACCTATCACTTCTTCTGCCAGAACGCTCCCACCTATCCGCCCGACGTCGATTCCCCGCATGGCTGGGGACACTTCGCGAGCCGCGACCTCGTGAACTGGACCTTCCTTGGATGTCACATCATGCCCGACTTCCCGGGCGACCGTGACGGTGCCTACTCGGGCGGTGCCTTCATCAACGAGGACACGGACGAGGCTTGGTTCTACTACACGGGCAACGTGCGCGATGGCGAGGGTGACGGCACCTATTCTGGCCGCGATGCCAACCAGACGCTCATGAAGTCTTACAACGGCATCAACATGGGCCAGAAGCAGGTCGTGCTTGACAACTCCGGCTATCCCGCATACTGCTCCAACCACGTGCGCGATCCCAAGGTGTGGAAACAGGACGGCGTCATGCACATGCTGCTCGGCGCTCGCACCCGTGCCGACTCGCGCGGCGCCATCATGATGTACGATTCGCCTGACGGCATCGAGTGGACGATGTCGGGTTCCATGACGAACACCGGCGATGCCCCCTTCGGCTACATGTGGGAGTGCCCAGACCGCATCGTGCTCGATGGCCATGAGTTCCTTTCGACCTGCCCGCAAGGCATGGCCAAGGGCATCGAGTCGCAAAACTCCACCCGCACGACCGCTCAGAACGTCCATGGGGCGGGCTACTTCCCCATCGACGGCACCATCGTGGACCTCATGAAGAAGGACACGGAGCTCATGGACGCCGAGGCTCCACGCGCAGCCATCGACGAGGGAAGCTACGTTGACTGGGACTATGGTTTCGACTTCTATGCGTGTCAGAGCCTTTTGGACGAGAAGGGCCGCACCCTGCTCGTCGGCTGGATGAGCCTGCCACACGACGAGGACGACGTTCGCGCCTACGACAACCCCACGAACACCTGGCGTGGCTGCCTCACCATTCCGCGCGTGCTCACCTATTGCGAGAAGTGCGGACGCATCCTGCAGGCCCCACCTGCAGAGATTGACGCCCTGCGCGGCGAGGCGGTCACGTTCGACGGCACGGCAACCCTGCCCAAGCCGTCAGACGTCGTCATCGAGGGCATCGAGGGCAAGGGCACCATCAAGTTCGGCGACTTCCTCGAGCTGCGCTTCGAGGAGGACGGCGTTGCCAAGCTCCAGTTCCTCGACATGTCAAAGAGCGGTGACCGCAAGCTGCGCCAAGCACCCATCGATGACGTGCGCAACGTTCGCATCCTCGTCGATACTTCCGTGCTCGAGATCTTTGTGAATGACGGTTGCTACGTCTTTGGCACGCGGTTCTTTGAGGAGAGCGACGAGCTCGTCATCAGCCACGACCTCAAGGCCGCTAGCCAGACCTGGTATCCCATGGACGAGGTCACCGTCAATTACCTCGTGACGCGCTAACGCTAAGCTTCTTCTTTTTTGGTACAAAAGGGTCTCGCCCCCCTGTCACCGTGACTGGGGGGACAGTCCCCTGGGTACCGAGGGGACTGTCCCCCCTTTCCCCCTTTCGCACTTACTGGTGGCTACGCCAGGACCTCGGTAAACTCGCTTGTCGAGACGATTGTCGAACCGTAGCACTTCACGAAGTGCTCGATTCCCGCCTCTTGCGTGCCACAGAGGAAGGTGCGCGTGGCGTCCTCCACCACGACTGACTCGTAGCCCAGGTAGAACGCGTCCGCAAGCGTGTGAAGCACGCAGATGTTTGTATCCTCCCCTACCGCCACGACGGTTCGGATACCGAGCTCACGGAGCAAGAGGTCGAGGTCAGTGCCAAAGAAGCTCGAGTAACGACGCTTGGGGATGATGAAGTCGAGCTTGCCGGTACCGGCACGCAGCGCCGGATTCGTGACAGCCATGCCGCGAATGCCGTGCTCTCCCCACAGCTCGAGCTCCTTGTCTATGCCGGGAATGTGCTGGTCGTTGCAAAACATGACAGGCATGCCGGCTTTGCGTGCCGCATCCACCACGCGCTTGGCGTTTCGCACGACGCCCGCCTCTGCAGGACTCGGCTTGTAGAGCGTGTCGGTGTTGCCCGTCACGAGCAGGTCGATCACGAGAACTGCTGTCGTCTTGGGGTCTATATTCATGTTGCTTCCCTTCCTATCAGCTGCCGTTGGCATTCACGGGATGTCTCATGCTCGACGCGTGGCAACGACGTCCACACCCGTGCCGGCGACATCGGCCACAACCACATCGCCAATCTCGACAGGTGCCGTCATCTGAACGCCCTCGAGCGCGGCCATTACATCGAAGATCTTTTCTTTGGGGATGTCGGATGCAGTCTTTACCGACACCATGCGGCCTATCGCGCTACCAACGACTGGCACAGAGCTAGTGACGATGCGCGTAGGGTTCGTCACCTCCTTGCGTCCGTACGTCTCACCGCGCTTGCAGGTGTTGCCCGTCACAGACAGGACTTCGCCGCCGTCAACAACGACCTCGAGCGGGCAGCCCAGAGGACAGTTTATGCAGATGAGAGAGCGTGTTTCGCGCGCCATGCTACTCCTCCTCCAACGTGACCCTAATCGTCGTTGCACCGACCGCGGCCTCGAGGTCGGCACGTTTGAGCGACACGTCTTCCATCTCGCCCGGCGCCATCACGCGCCGCTTGCGATGCCACACGCGCTTGTTTCCCACGTACACGCTCACGAAGCGGTCGCGATACACGTTGTCTACGCGGAAGCGCACGAGGAGCTTCTCGTCCATGCGCGCAGGGTACACGGTTGATGGAACCGTATAGCGCACGCCGCCTTCGGCGACCACGGAGAGACAGCGCTCGTCCTCGCGCGTGCCCTCCGTTTGCGATTCGGCTTCGGACGAGCTGTTCGCCACGTATCGTGCGGCAGCGCGACCCGCAGCCGCCGCCTCCTGGCTCACGTAATCGACAAGATCGTGCACATGCAGGACGTTGCCGCAGGCAAAGACGCCCTCGACGCTCGTCTGTAGCGCATCGTCCACCACCGGTCCGCGTGTGACGGGGCTCAACTCGACGCCCGCGTCACGCGAGAGTTCGTTCTCGGGCAAGAGGCCCACCGAAAGGAGCAGCGTGTCGCAGGGGTAGCGCACTTCTGTGCCCGCGATGGGACGCAGCGACTCGTCGACCTCGGCCACCCACACCGCCTCTACGCGATTGATTCCCTCGACACGCGTGACCGTATGCGAGAGGAGCAGCGGAATTCCATAGTCGTCCAGGCACTGAACGATGTTTCGCTTGAGTCCACCCGAGTAGGGCATGAGCTCTGCCACGCAGGCTACGTGCGCCCCCTCGAGCGTCATGCGACGGGCCATGATGAGGCCGATGTCACCCGACCCCAGGATAACGACCTCGCGCCCGGGCATCTCGCCCTCGATGTTGACCAAGCGCTGAGCCGTACCTGCGCTAAAGATGCCAGCAGGACGGAAGCCCGGTATGTTGAGCGCACCGCGAGGACGTTCCCTGCATCCCATGGCAAGGATGACCGCCTTAGCAGAGATGGCATGCACGCCCCTATCGGGGCTGACCGTCCACACGACGTGCTCGGGCGTGAGCTCCACCACCATGGTGCCTAAACGGCATTCGATTCCCAGCTCTCGAGCTCTATCCACGTAGCGAGCGGCGTACTCAGGCCCCGTAAGTTCTTCCTTGAAGGTGTGGAGACCAAAGCCGTTGTGAATGCACTGGTTGAGGATGCCACCGAGCTGCACATCGCGCTCGAGGACGAGCACGTCAGTGCAGCCGGCCTCATGAGCGGCAATCGCTGCCGCCAGACCCGCCGGTCCCCCGCCGATGATCACGATGTCACGTGACTCCATGCTAGGCCCTCCCCTCTTCGATCAGAATCTGCGAACCAGGTCCGCGCTTGGTTATCTCCTCAGGGCGCATGCCGGACTCTCGCACGAACAATTCCATGATCTTTGGCGAGCAAAAGCCGCCTTGGCAACGTCCCATCGTGGCACCTACACGCCGTTTCACGGCATCGAGTGAGCGGGCGCTAGGCACGCGGTGAATCGCATCCACGATCTGAGCCTCGCTTACGCGACAGCAACGGCAGACGATGTGGCCGTAGGCAGCGTCCTTCTCACACAGCTCCGACCACTCGTCGAAGCTCAGCGCCATGAGGTTGACATACCCCTTGCGCGTGGGTTCGAACTCCCCCGCAGGTTTTTCTTCCAAGTCCAGTCCCTCGCGCACAAGACCCGCCACCATCACGCCGATGGCAGGGGCGCTCGTAAGGCCTGGACTTTCGATGGCCGCGCAGTCGAAGAATCGCGGCGCTCCGCTCACCTCGCCGATCACGAAGTCATGCGCTTCCTGGTGTGCCCGCAGACCGGCAAAGCTCGTGATGACCTCGCGTAGGGGCACGTCGCGCACGGTAAGCGAACTCTTTGTCGCCACCTCGGCAAGACCCTCCGCCGTGGTGTCTGTCGACTCCTTGTCGTCCACATCGGTTGCCGTCGGCCCCACGATGAGGTTGCCGTGGACCGTAGGGCTCACGAGCACGCCCTTGCCCATCTTTGTCGGAAGCATAAAGACGGTATGACGCACGTGCGGGCCAGCCGTGGTGTCGAGCAGGAAGTACTCCCCCTTGCGGGGTATGATACGCAGTTGGTCGTCGGGGGTAGCGACGAGGTTGTGCATCTCATCGGCATAGACACCTGCCGCGTTGACCACTGCACGCGCACGCAGGTGCCGCTCGCCCGCTGTGACTACCCAGATATCACCGTCGCGCTCGATCTCGCTCACAGGCGCATTGAAACAAAACTCGACACCATTGGCCGCAGCGTTCTCGGCAAGAGCCACCGTGAGGCCAAAGGGGTCCACGATACCGCCCGTCGGTGCCCAGAGAGCCGCCACGGCATCATCCGAGATGTTGGGCTCCATCTCGCGCAGCTCGTCGCGCTCGATGATGCGCAGGTCGGGCACACCGTTCTCCTTGCCTCGCTCGAGCAGCACGTCCAGGCCCGCACGCGTGTCTTCGCTCACGCAGACGACGAGGGAGCCCACTTGCATGACAGCAAACTCGAGCTCGGTCGCCCACTCGTACATGAGGCGGTTGCCCTCGACGTTGAGACGCGCCATGAGCGTGCCTGGCTGCGCGTCGAAGCCCGCGTGCACGATGGCGGAGTTCGCCTTTGACGTGCCACAGCATACGTCCTCCTCGCGCTCGACCACGCATACCCGCGCGTCCAGGCGCGACAGTTCGCGTGCGATCGCGCAACCGGAGACCCCCGCACCGATGACCACCACATCATAGAGATTATCTGTCATCAAACCACCTCCTGATAAACGCCCTTCACAAGCCATTTTACTTGCAAAGGCAACGAGTCACAATGAGAGAGTGGCGAGGTGACCACGATCCCGCTGTGGGAACGTGGTCAAAACTGACCACGTTCCCACAGCGGGATTGTGGTCAGGCTCGTGCGTAGCGCTCAAAGAAGTCAGCTGCGTTGTCAAAGAAAAGCTTGCGGGTCAGCTCCTCGCCAAGATATTCCACCGATTGTTCGTAGAATCCCTGCTGCATCGAGCAATCGCGAATCCATGCGGGAAGGTCCGACCCATCGCGATCGCTACCGAGTGCGATTACGTCCTCCCCGCCCAAGTCCAACCAATGGTCAACATGCTTCATGAGCTCCTCGAAGGTGTACTGATGCGCGTCGTCACACACGAAACCCGTGTGCATATTGAGCCCAACCAGACCCCCACGCTCGGCAATGACCTTGAACTGGTCGTCGGTGAGGTTGCGCGCCGCAGCACAGACGTCGCGCGCGTTCGAGTGTGTCGCGATATAAGGCCGCGACACCAGCTCCTCCAACTCCCAGAAACCCTTATCGCTGAGATGCGAGACGTCCACTATCATCTGACGTCGCTCAAGCTCCGAGATGTACTCCCGTCCGAGGTCCGTAAGACCCAGCTCGGTGCCCACGCCACCTGCGACAGCGTTTTCCGCATTCCAGGTGAGACCGCACACGAGCACGCCGTCCTTCTCGAACTCATCCAGCACCTCGATGCCCTCTTCCAAAGCACAAGAATTCTCTACGGTGAGAATCGCCGCCACCTTGCCTTCTTTGATGGCAGGACGAATGTCGGTACCCTTTTTGACGTACGCGAACTTGTCACCGTACTTCTTCATTTGGTCGCGGAAGAACTTCGCACCTCGACGGTAGAACTCCAGATGGCTTACCGAGGGACAGTCGTCAGGTGTCCACACTGCATAACACTGCGCCCAGCCCATCTTGCCCATGCGACTTGCAGAGACACTCGCATCGGTGTCTGCAAGCGTCCCCGTATGACACTCGTCAGCATAGATTGTCGAGTATGGTTCGATGTCGCTCATGCACATCGTATCGATGGTGTCGGCATGCATGTCAAAAGTACACGGCATGGCGTTCTCCTTGGAGTCGTCCGATTCCTCTGCATTCGGCTCCGTCGATGTCTCATCATCGGGATTGCCATGTGCAGTCTGCGCATCCACGTCAGACTCTCCCCCTTCGGATTCTTCTTCCCGTGCCTTGCAGCCGGCAAGTCCCGCGATGGCACCGACCGCCAACCCAGCGAAGGACCGCCTTGTCATACTCGCCCTCACGTATTAGCCTCGCTTTACGCTCAGTCGTAGCGCTCGTCGTACACGCGCTTGGTTTTCTTTTCGCTACGCGGCAGAACGCCGAGCTCGACGATCTTTACTAGCGGTGTGAAACCGATTACGTGCTTGACGCGACGGGCGATACGTCCGCGCAGATCCTCCCACGCCACCGATCCGTTCGTCTCGACGTAAATGCGCATGGTGTCACGCCCATCAAGGTGCGAGAGACGAATCTGATACTCGCTTGAGACTTCGGGGAAGGTGGCGAGAATCTCTTCGATCTGGGCCGGGAAGACGTTCACGCCGTGAATCTTCATCATGTCATCGGAGCGGCCGGTGATGGTGTCGATGCGCGGGTGCTCGTCATGGCCGCACTCACAGGAGCCGGGGATGATGCGCGAGAGGTCGTGAGTGCGGAAACGGATGAGCGGAGCGCCTTCCTTGACGAGCGTCGTGAGTACGATCTCGCCCCACTCTCCGTCCGGCAGCACCTCGCCAGTCTTTGGGTCGATGATCTCGAGATAGACGTAGTCGCTCCAAACGTGCATGCCATGACCGTGCGCGCAGTTGATGCCGATGCCGGGGCCATACACCTCGGTGAGGCCGTAGATATCGTAGAACTCGACATCCAAAGCGTCACAGATACGCTTGCGAATCTTCTCGCCCGAGCGCTCGGAACCAGTGATGAGCTTGCGCAGCTTGATCTGGTCCTTGATGCCACGGCGCTCGATCTCCTCGGCGAGCAGGAGCGCGTAGCTCGCAGTTGCGGTGAGGACCGTGGACTCCATGTCAATCATGAACTGCAGCTGCTTCTCGGTGTTGCCCGGACCCATGGGGATGGCCATGGCGCCCAACCGTTCGCATCCAGCTTGGAATCCGATACCTGCGGTCCACAGGCCGTAACCCGGCGTAATCTGCACGCGGTCCTCAGGTGTTACACCCGCGAACTCGTAGCAACGTGCAAACTGGATTGCCCAGTCGTCCACGTCCTTCTGGGTATAGGGAATAATAACGGGCGTACCCGTAGTGCCACTCGAGCTGTGAATGCGCACGATTTCGGACTGCGAAACTGCCGAGAGTCCGAGTGGATATGCTTCGCGCAGATCTTGCTTCTCGGAGAATGGCAGTGCCAAGAAGTCCTCGATGGAGGAAATCCCCGTGATACCGGCTTCCTTAAGCCGACGACCATAGAAGTTGTCTGAGGCGATGAGACGCTGAATCTGTGTGTTGACTTGCGCAAGTTGGCTGTCACTTATCTGCATGGATAGACCTTTCTATGAGTTGATGTGACGCTGGGCTTCTGGCAACCCAGCAAGATACTTTCTGGCGCCTCATGCATAGTCGAGGGCACGTAGGTTGAGCTCGTGAAAACGCTCGGGAAGAATCCGGCGCACTGCCGCGCGCAGGTCATCCACCGACAGCCCTAGCGCACCGGTACGCGCCGCCGCGCCGAGCAGCACGACGTTGAGGCACTTCGCAGTCCCAAGCTCCGACTCCACACGCGCCGCATCTATCTCCACGCGGTGGTCGACTCGCTCGCGCAGGTAGGTGAGAATCCCGTTGAGGTCGTAGGCAGGCCCCCCCGTCATCGCACTCACGGGCACCTGCGGCGTGATACAGGTGACAAGCGAGCCGCCCTCACGCAGGAAGGGAAGCTGACGCGCCGCTTCGGCTGGCTCGAAGGCCAGTATGAGATCGGCCTTACCGTGCGCCATGAGCGGCGACATGAACCCCGTCCCCAGGCGCAGGTGACTGAAGACGCTGCCACCACGCTGCGCCATGCCAATGGTCTCAGCCGTGCTTACGGGAATGTCCTTGGCAAGCGCCGCGTCCGCGATGAGCTTCGAGGCAAGAATCGTTCCTTGGCCTCCGACCCCGCACAAAATGACGTTCGTACTCATGAGACGATCCTCTCTCCCCCACCGATGGCCCCAAACGGACAGACCTGCTCACAAAGCGTGCAACCCGTGCAGAGGGACTGGTCGATGCGCACCTTTCCATCTGCGGGCACGAGTGCCGGGCAGCCGAGCTCACGCACGCAGCGCTGGCACCCGACGCACTTGTTTGCGTCCACGCAACTGTGGGCTTGAGGACGGGCGAGCACGACACAGGGACTCTTGAAGATGATTGCCTTGACGCCAGGCTCTGCCGCCACGCGCTGTACCGTCTGAACAGCGAGCTCATGCTCGAGTGGATCGATCGTCTCGACCGTCGTCAGGCCAATGCCACGCAGCACGGCCTCGATGCTCACCTCCTTGACCACCTCGCCCATCATCGTGCGACCCGTGCCGGGATGCGGCTGGTGGCCTGTCATGGCCGTGGTCGAATTGTCAAGGACGACGAGCGTGAGGTTCGCCTGATTGTAGTAGGCGTTGATGACTTCCGTGATGCCACTGGCAAAGAAGGTCGAGTCGCCCACGAAGGCGAAGCAGGTCGTGTCAGGCTCCACGTGATAGACACCCTGCGCGATGCCAATCCCCGCGCCCATGCAAAGGCAGGTGTCCACCATGTCGAGCGGCTGGGCGTTCCCAAGCGTGTAGCAACCGATGTCGCCGCAATAGATGGTCTTTTGGCCTCGCATGGCACGCTTGACCGCATAGAAGCTCGCCCTATGTGGGCAGCCTGCGCAGAGCACCGGTGGTCGGACCGGGAGCTGGGGAACGTCTGCTGGCATATCGTGCGGGGCTGCAAGCGCCGCTTCGTCTTCATGGCCAAGGAATCTCGCAAGGACGGCAGCTACGGAGTCGGGTGTATTCTCACCTGAGAAAGCCACGTCGCCCGTGAGCTTGCCACGTATCCGGACATCCAAATGATGTTGGCCACATACGGCAATGAGTGCCCGCTCGACAACGGGATCCAACTCCTCGATGCAGAGTACCTCTTCCAAGCCTTGCAAGAACTCAACGGCTTGGCGTTCTGGAAATGGGAATGGTGTACCCACACGCAGTAGTCGAGGCGAATCCCCTTCGCTCAGGCAGTCTTTCACATAGGTATAGCTTATGCCCTGCGTCGCTATGCCCACACGTCGTTCAGCTGTCGCATACTCCCCGACTTCGCCCATTATGGTGTTGTATGGTGAGTCCGCAAGTTCATCGGCCAACCCCGCATTGCGCTCCTCGATACGCGCATGAGCCATTGTCGAGAGGCGTGGGAAAATGACCCAGCGTAGAGGGTCTTTGACAAAGCCTTCGGCACTATGCGTACGCCATTCGCTGGGATCGAGCACATCGATGGAAGCATAGCCATGATCCACCCGCGTGGTGGGCCGCAGGATGACAGGCGTGCCATACTGTTCGGATATCTCGAAAGCATCCTGTGCCATGACATAGGCCTCCATCGGCGTCGATGGATCAAGGACGGGTATCTTTGAGAACTCCGCGAAGGTGCGCGTATCCTGCTCCGTCTGGCTCGATATGGGACCGGGGTCATCGGCGACCACAATCACCATGCCACCCTTGACACCGATGTATTCCAGACTCATCAACGGGTCAGATGCCACGTTGAGACCCACCTGCTTGCAGGTGACCATGACTCTCGCACCCGCATAGGCAGCACCTGCCGCCACCTCCATGGCAGCCTTCTCGTTGATGGACCACTCGACATACACCTCACCAGCACTCTCTCCGCGACGCTTTGCGACTGTCTCGAGCACCTCGGTAGACGGAGTGCCAGGATAGCCAGCCACAACCTGCACACCAGCAGCCAGAGCCCCAAGCGCTATCGCTTCGTTGCCCATTAGGAATTCCCTATGCATATGCCTTCTCCCTTATGTCCCCGCACGACAATCAGCACAATGCCCTGCCGCATACAGCACGACAGGGCATTTCCGAAGCGTTTGAGAATCTACGACAGGTCTGCCAGCTGCTCCTTGAGCTGGGCCATCGTGCGCTCGAGCTCTGCCTGCTGCTCGCGCTTCTTTGCAATCACGGCAGCGGCGGCCTTTGCGACGAATCCAGGGTTACCCAAGGTTCGCACGACGCCCGCAAGCTGCTTCTCGGCCTTGGCAATCTCCTTCTCGATGCGCTTCGCCTCGCCAGCCAAATCTACGAGTCCACCCAGCGACACGAAGATCTGCAGGTCGCCGTCAACGATGGATATGGAGGCCTCGGGCTTCTCGGCATCTTCGCTCACCAGAATCTCGCCCACACGTCCCACGTTGCGCACGAAGTCACCCTGACTCGCGAGTGCCGCAGCATCCTCTGCCAGGGCGCGAACCCGCACGTCAAGCGGGGTCTTTGGCGAGAGACGGTAGCGAGCGCGGGTAGAACGCACGGCAGAGATGACACGGCGGGCAAGCTCGAAGTCACGCTCAGCCTGCTCGTTGACGAAACCTGCAAGCTCAGCAGGGTCGGGCCATGCCGAAACCATGAGGAAGGGCTTGTCGTGTGCGTCAAGGCCACTCGCGGGCAGAGCATCCCACACGCGCTCGGTGACGAACGGCATGACGGGATGTAGCAGACGCATGCTGACGTCGAGCACGTAGACGAGGTTTCGCTGTACCTGCAGACGCTCTTCGGGGGTACCACCGAGCAGGCGCCCCTTGCAGAGCTCGATGTACCAGTCGCACACCTCGTTCCAGAAGAATGCCTGGATGGAGCGCGCATAATCACCGAAACCGTAGCTCTCGAGCTGCTCGGTGGCCGAAGCGCACACGCGTGCCAGGCGACTGAGCATCCACTGGTCCTCCGGTGTCTCTGCCACGGGCGCACCCGGCTCATAGCCCTCGAGGTTCATCTGCACGAAACGGCTCGCGTTCCAAATCTTCGTCACAAAGGAGCGCGCCTGCTCTGTGCGCGGCGAGTCGATGAGCTCGTGAGTATCTTTGTCGATGTTTGCGTCGAACTTAACGTCTTGGTTGCCCGTCACGAGCGTGAGCAGGCCAAAGCGCATGGCGTCGGCGCCGTACTTCGCCATGAGGTCCATGGGATCGACGCCGTTGCCCTTGGACTTGCTCATGCGGCTGCCATCCTTGGCGAGGATGGTCGCGTAGATATACACGTCGTGGAAGGGAACCTCGTCGCAGAAGTAGAGCGAGCTCATAATCATGCGGGCCACCCAGAGCGCAATGATGTCTCGAGCCGTGACGAGCACCTTGGTGGGATGGTGTCCCTGCATCTGCTCGGGATGATCGGGCCAGCCCTGCGTGGCGAAGGTCCAGAGTTGCGAAGAGAACCAAGTGTCGAGCACGTCCTCGTCCTGATGCACAGGCGCGCCACAGTGCGGGCACACCTCGACATCCTCCATGAGGGCGTCTTCCCAGCCACACTTGTCGCAGGTAAAGACGGGGATGCGATGGCCCCACCACAGCTGGCGGCTGATGCACCAGTCCTTGAGGTTGTCCATCCACGTGAGGTAGGTCTGTGTCCAACGCGCGGGATGGAACGTCACCTCACCGTCGAGCACGACCTGCGTTGCACGCTCCTTGAGCTTGTCCACCGCCACAAACCACTGCTCGGAGAGCCAGGGCTCCAGCGTCGAGTCGCAGCGATAGCAGTGCATGACGGAATGCTGATGTTCTTCGATCTCGCCGAGGAGATCATGCTCCTCGAACCACTTGACTACGGCCTTGCGACACTCATCGCGATCCATGCCGCTGAACTCGCCATAGCCGTCCACCACGACCGCATGCTCGTCAAAGACGTTGATCTGAGGAAGGTCATGCGCTTGGCCCATCGCGTAGTCGTTGGGGTCATGTGCCGGCGTGACCTTGACAAAGCCGGTGCCAAAGCCCGCGTCCACGTGCCAATCGGAGAATATGGGAATCTCACGGTCCACGATGGGAAGCATAACGGTCTTTCCCACGAACTTGGCCTTGTCCGGATCCTCCGGGCTCACAGCGATGCCCGTATCACCAAGCATCGTCTCTGGACGGGTCGTGGCGACCTCGATGTACTCGATACCATCCACCGGCTCGGTAAGCGGATAGCGTAGGTGCCAGAGATGACCCTTCTCGTCCTGATACTCCGCCTCGTCGTCACTAATGGCCGTTGTGCAGCTCGGGCACCAGTTGACGATACGCTTTCCGCGATAGATGAGGCCATCGTGATACCAGTCACAGAAGACCTTGCGCACAGCCTTGGCATACTCATCGCTCATCGTGAACTTCTCGTCATCGAAGTCGATGGAGCAACCCATGCGCTTAATCTGCTCGACGATGATGCCACCGTACTCGCGACGCCAGTCTTGACATGCCTCGAGGAACTTCTCGCGGCCAATCTCTAGGCGCGAAATGCCTTCTTCCTTGAGCTTCTTGTCCACCTTGGTCTGCGTGGCAATGCCCGCATGATCAGTGCCCAGAATCCAGCGCGTAGACTTGCCCCGCATGCGGCTGAAGCGGATATATGTATCCTGAATGGTATCGTCCATGGCGTGGCCCATGTGAAGGACACCCGTCACGTTAGGCGGCGGAATGACGACCGTGCAGTCTTCGTTCCCTTCGCTGCGCTGGTAGCAGCCACCCTCCATCCACCGCTCGACGAGCTCTGGTTCGCTCGTCTGCGGGTCATACGTCTTTGGCATCTCTTCCACGATCGCCACCTTCTCTAGACAACAATTGCAATAGGATAGCACAGGCGAGAACCTATGACGTGCCGTAGGGGCATCCCATCACGGCACGACCCCTACATGTGTGAGTCGATCTCGGCCATGATCACCGACACTTCGGCGTCGGTGAGGTCGGACTTCGCCACATCGTACTCGCGCTGCGCCCGAGAGAGCTCCTCGTCTTTGCGTCGGAACGACGCCGCAAGGTCCACCGCCCGCTGCTCGGCCACCTGAAGCTCCTCGCGCCCACGGTCGATACGACCCTCGGCATCCTCGATGAAGCTTCTTGCCGCGGCGAGGGAGCGTCCGGTCTCTTCCGCCGACGTGAACGCAAGGTCGACGTGAATCGCGCACTCGTCTTCGCGGCGCTTGCACTCCTCCAGATGCTTGCGCGCAGCCTCAACCGCCGAGAGGGCCTCTGTCAGTGCATGACGACGCTCGTCAAGGGTACTCGAGGCGCTGATGCTCGCCTTACCGCTGCGAACGGTGGCATCCTGGACATCCTTGAGCCCTTCCTGTGCTGCTTCGTTCTCCTCAGTGGCCTCCTGCACGCGCTTTTCGACCTCAGCGAGATTCGCCTCGAGCTCTTCACACCTCTTTCGCCATTTGCGCACGACATCGCTCGACTCCCTGCGAGTCATCTCCGCACGTTCGGATGCCTCCTTGGCCTCGCGCAGCTCGCGCTCGGCGCGCGCTCGCTCGGCATTTGCGGCATCGAGCGCAGAGATTGCGGCATCACGAGAGAGACGCACGCGAATCGCCTCTACGTCTGCATCCGCCAAGGTCGTGAGTGCCTGGGCATTGACTGCCATCGCTGCCTTGCGAACCTCGGATGCCGAGGTGTACTCCGACTGCGCCTGGCGCTCCGTCTGCTCGTCCTCATCGGTTCCGTTGCTCGACTCACGCGCTTCATTGAAGCGGGCCTCTGCACGATCCGAGGCGGCAATCGCCGTCCGCAGATTTGCTTGGGCCTTATCGTAGGCCTTCTTTGCGTCCTCAGCCTCTGCTTCGGCAATCTCAAGACGCTCGCGCTCGGCCTCCAGAAACTCTGCCGCCTCGTTTGACCGGCTTTCCGCCTGTGCGAGACGCTCCTCGCAGACCCGAATCGCTTGGGCAAGCGGATTCTTGTCATCGGGCAACGCTTGCTCCGCTTCGAGTGCTTCCGCAAGCTGCGCACGTGCCTCCTCGAGATCCGCCTTCGACTCCTCGAATGCCTTCTGCACGGCATCGAGATCGCGCTGCGCGTCCGTGGCACGCTGGACCGTCCTGTCGAGATCCATGCGCGAGGTCGACTCCTCGACTCCAGCATCCTCGGCCCTTGATTGTGCCTCGCTCAGCAGCCGCTCAGCGTCGTCGCATGCCTGGACGCAGTTCTTGATGTCCTCCTCGGCCTGCTCGCGCGCAGCACGTGAAGCGCTCAACTCCTCTTGAGCCGTCTTTAACTCGAGCTGAGCGCGCTTGTCGGCAGCTTCGCTTGGCATGATATCCTCGCGGGTATAGCGTAACTTTGTCTGAAGGTCTTCAAGAGAATGCCTCGCCTGCTTCCGCGCGACATCAGCCGCTTCCAGAGCTTCGCGAGCCTCAAGGAGTGCCTTCTGCGCATCGGCTCGGGCTGCCGCTTTCTTCGCCACGATGGCTCGGGCTGCCTTCTCCTTGCTTCGTGCCTCTTCCAAAGTCATGCTCATAATACCCCCAACCAAAGCGAAGCCCGATACTGACGCGACATGTCGGGCGAGGTCCGTATTAGTCACACAAGGATAGCATGTGACGCTCGCATTGGGGGTTTGCATCCCGCATTTTTTGTCTTTCAGTTACGATTAGAAACACCGGCGAAGTACCATCAGGATGCTGTGGGCGTGTAAAAAAGGCACGCGGGAACCACCTCTCCGCGTGCCCTGTCGCGACATCCATACTCAAATGCGGCAAATCCCTAGGCCCGAGTGCTCTCTGCACGTTCGATGCGCGGTGGCTCCTCCCCGAGCACCGACTCGCGCGTCACGATGACTCGCGTGATGCTGAGGTCGCTTGGCAGGTCAAACATCACGTCCTGTAGCACGTCCTCGCATATCGACCGCAGGCCACGTGCACCCGTCTCGCGCTCGATGGCGCGATGCGCAATCGCTCTGAGGGCATCCTCCTCGAACTCGAGCTCGACGCCCTCAATCTGAAACATGCGACGGTATTGCTTTGCGATGGCGTTGCGCGGCTCGGTGAGAATGCGCACGAGGTCGTCCTCAGTAAGCTCGGTCGTGGAGCTTATGACAGGTATGCGTCCCACGAACTCGGGAATCATGCCGAATTTTTGCAGGTCCTGCGGCATGACGGACGCCATGAGCTCGTCGGTGGCGTCCTCCACCTTGCGCGCCAAGACACCAGAAAAGCCCACGCCGCGCTTGCCAATGCGATCGGCGACGATCTTGTCGAGCCCCACGAACGCGCCTGCGCAGATGAAGAGGATGTTAGTTGTGTTGATGTGGATGAGCTCCTGTTGAGGATGCTTGCGTCCTCCCTGCGGGGGCACGCTTGCGTCGGTGCCCTCAAGAATCTTTAGCAGTGCCTGCTGAACACCTTCGCCGCTCACGTCACGCGTGATGGAGAGGTTCTCTGCCTTTCGGGCAATCTTGTCAATCTCGTCCACGTAGACGATGCCTACCTCGGCGCGCTCGACGTCACCGTCAGCCGCATTGATGAGCTTGAGCAGGATGTTCTCCGCATCCTCACCGACGTAACCGGCTTCGGTAAGCGTCGTCGCATCAGCAATGGCAAAGGGAACCTGCAGGAAGCGGGCAAGCGTCTGGGCAAGCAGGGTCTTGCCCGTGCCCGTAGGGCCAAGCAGCAAGATGTTGCTCTTTGCGAGCTCGACGCGCTCCTCGTCCTCCGCCACCGAATCGTCGCCCGACTCGATGCGGCGGTAATGATTATAGACGGCAACACTCATGGCGCGCTTTGCGCGCTCCTGGCCGATCACGTAACGGGAAAGCTCCTCATAGATCTCGTGGGGTGTGGGCAGGATGCCGTTCTCGATGCCACCGTCAAACTCGCTCTCCAAGGCAGACGCCCCTATCGCCCCATCCTGGGCGTCTCTTGCATCCGCCTCGTTGATGAGGTCGACGCAGGCATGGACACAATCGTCGCAGATATAGATGCCCTCATTGCCTTTGATGAGCCTACCCGCCGCCTGACGCGGCTTCCCGAAGAACGAGCAACGGTACTCTGATTTGTTTGCCATGTGGGCTACTCCTCCGCCTGCTCGGAACGCGAGCGAATCACGCGGTCAACCAAGCCGTACTCGCGAGCTGCGTCCGCACGAAGGTAGTTGTCGCGCTCGGTGTCCGCCTGAATCTTCTCGATGGGCTGGCCAGTGGCATCGGAGAGAATCTGGTTGAGATGTTCACGGATGTACTTGGTCTCGTCGGCGACGATCTGGATGTCGGTCTGCTGTCCCTGTACGCCAGAGCTGGGCTGGTGAATGAGAACCATGGAGTTGGGAAGCGCCAGACGCTTGCCCTTTGCGCCACATGCGAGCAGGACTGCGGCCATAGAAGCCGCCATGCCCACGCAGATGGTGGAGACCTCCGGCTTGATGAAGTTCATCGTGTCGAGGATGCCAAGACCTGCGTACACCTCGCCACCGGGCGAGTCGATGTAGAGCGAGATGTCCTTGTCGGGATCCTGGCTCTCGAGGTGAAGAAGCTGCGCGATTACGAGGTTGGCGCTCTCACGCGTGATAGGCTCGCCCAAAAAGACGATGCGGTCATTGAGCAGGCGGGAGTAGATGTCATAGCTGCGCTCCCCGCGAGGCGTCTGCTCTACCACGTAAGGAATGAGCGGAATGCTTGTGGGATTGTTCATGGAGTCTCCTTGTCTAGAAATACGGGCATGGAAGGGTATATACCCTGCCATGCCCGCCAATAACTACGTCAACTGAATCAGCACGTTACTCGGCGTCGCTCTCGCCGTCAGCATTCTCTTCACTCATGCGGGCAATCTCGTCCACGATGGTGACATCGGCGTTCTCGACGAGCCACTCGACCGCCTTGGTGCGACGGATGGACTCGCGCACTGCGGGCATCCTGCCCTCGGCGAAAAACTCACGCATCGCGGCTTTGACATCCTCCACGCCAGCATTTTCGAACTCTGCCTTGAGGTCGTCATCCGTAACCTCAACGTTCAGATGAGCTGCCAAGGCATCGAGGGCGAGCGACTGGCGGGCGCGCTCGTCTGCCTGCGTATGTAAGTCGTTCAAGAAATCCTCGGACGAGAGGCCACGAGCCTGCAGGTAGCTATCGAACGACATGCCCTGACCCTGCAGCTGCGTGAGGAACTGATTGGCCATCTCCTGGAAAACCTGATTGCCGTAAGCCTCGGGAACCTCCTCGAGGGTGAGGTGCTCGCCAATGGCCTCTACGACGCGATCCTCCTTGAGACGAGGCAGGCTCGCGCTCTTGTCCGCCTCGACCTCCTCCTTGACCGCGTTGCGCAGCTCCTCGATGGAGTCAAAGCCGAAGTCGTCCTTGACGTTCTCCTCCGTGAGCTCGGGAGTCACGGCCTTGCGAATGGCGTTGACCTTAACCTTGGCGGCAAAGTCTACGGACAGCGGCTCGTCATCCTCGCGATCATGCGAGCGAGTCCAACGAATCTCCTTCTCCTCGTCCTTGCGCATCCCCAAAAGACCCTCACGCCATTCCTCGTGCAGACGTTGGTCATTGAGGGAGAACATGCGGTTCTCGCCTTCGTACTCACGCAGATTGCTGATGTTTTCCACGTCCGCGAGAATCATGTCCCCAGACTCGGCACCACGATCCTCCTCAACGTCCTGGAAGGTAGTCTGGTACGAGAGGAGCACCTGAATCTGACGGTCAATCTCGGCCTCGGTTGCTTCCTCGGGCGGCATCTCGATAGCCGGAGCGTCGTAGGAGTCAAGCTCGACATCGGGCCTCACGGCAATCTTTGCCACGACTGTGTAGTCCTGCTTCTCTGTGGCGAGCTCGGGATTCTCGCCGTAGTCAATCTGACCCAACGGCACGATGTCGAGCTGCTCAATCATAAGCGGCTCAGCCTCGACCAGAAGACCATTAGTGGCTTCTGCGAGAACGGCGTTGCGCCCGACGATGCCGTCAATCACGGGTCGAGGCGCGCGTCCGCGACGGAAGCCCTGGAATGCGTACTTGCGAGCAATCTCGCGATAGGTTTTGGCGATGGCCGCGTCAACGTCCTTCTTTGCAATCGTAGGCGTGGCGACCAGCTGCCCGCTCTCGGGCTTCTCGGTGGTGACGGTGATCTTCAACGTTCCTCCAGTGTCTCGTGTCTTGCTCAAGGGCTTACGCCCCTCGTATGCGTAGGTGCGGGCGAAAGGACTCGAACCTTCACGGGGTCTCCCCCACTGGAACCTAAATCCAGCGCGTCTGCCAGTTTCGCCACGCCCGCG
>CACXDP010000089.1 GCA_902766445.1 uncultured Coriobacteriaceae bacterium | reverse complement strand
TCCGTGCTGTCGGCTTCTGCAACCGCAGGCTCTTCGGCGGTTCCGGTAGACGTGTCTTGTGCGGCAGAGCAGCCTGCAAGCGCAAAGACGAGCGCTGTGGCGATGGCTAGGGTCCTCTTCATGATCTGGTCTCCTTCGGTCGGTCGTTTGACTCATACTCTACTACGCAAATGCTCGTATATACACTCTTCATAGAACAGGGTTCATGAGTTACCCTTAAACGAGCGTTTTGTAGCGAGGCATCGCTACCCCAGACGGCGTGCATTTGCTATCATGTGACCCATGAATACGCAAACAGACACCTCACTCATCAGGAACTTCTCCATCGTGGCTCACATCGACCACGGGAAGTCCACCATCTCCGACCGCATCCTCGAGCTCACCCATACCGTCGAGCAGCGTGACCTGTACAAGCAGATGCTTGACTCCATGGACATCGAGCAGGAGCGCGGTATCACCATCAAGTCCAATGCCGTGCGCGTCATGTACGATGCCGACGACGGCAAGACCTACCAGTTCAATCTCATCGACACGCCGGGCCACGTGGACTTCACTTACGAGGTCTCGCGTTCGCTCGCAGCCTGCGAGGGTGCCGTGCTCGTCGTGGACGCCACGCAGGGTGTGGAGGCACAGACAGTCTCGAACGCACTTCTGGCCATGAACGCCGACCTCGAGATCGTCCCCGCCATCAACAAGATTGACCTTCCCTCGGCAGAGCCCGAACGCGTACGCGAGGAGATCGAAGAGGTTCTTGCCATACCGGCAGATGACGCCGTCTGCGTCAGCGGCAAGACAGGGGAGGGCATCCACGACCTGCTCGAGAGCATCTGCTACCTCATCCCGCCACCAACGGGCGACGCGGACGCGACGCTCAAGGCCCTCATCCTTGACTCGTACTTCGATGCCTACCGTGGTGTGGTCGCGATGATTCGCGTCTTTGACGGCTGCGTGCGATCGGGCGACCGCCTGGTGATGATGGCCGAGGACCAGCGCTTCCTTGCCGAGGAAGTCGGCGTCAAGCGGCCTCTCGAGCAACCGTTGCCCCAGCTTGGCATGGGGGAGGTGGGCTACCTCGTCACTGGCCTCAAGGACCCCGCCCTCGTAAAGACGGGCGACACCATCACGGGCGAGTCGCGTCGATGCACGGAGCCGTGTCCTGGATACCACGAGGCCAAGCCCATGGTCTTCACGGGAATATTCCCCATTGACAACAAGTACTACGAGAACCTGCGCGACGCCCTTGAGAAGCTCAAGGTCAACGATCCGTCGCTCACCTGGACGCCCGAGACAAGCGTCGCCTTGGGCTTCGGCTTCCGTGTCGGCTTCCTTGGCCTCCTACACATGGAGGTCGTAAAGGAGCGCCTCGAGCGCGAATTCGACCTCGACCTCATCGCCACAAGCCCCTCGGTGGACTACCACGTCTACCTCACTGACGGCCAGATGATCGAGGTCACGAGTCCGCAGGACCTGCCCAAGCCCGAAAAGATCGAGCGCATCGAGGAACCCTACCTCAAGGCCACCGTCATCGTGCCGCCCGACTACGTGGGTGCCGTCATGCAGCTGCTCGTCGAGCACCGCGGCACGTCCAACGACATGGTCTACCTCTCCGAGAAATCGGTAGAGATGCACTTCGACATCCCACTCGCCGAGCTGATTCTCGACTTCTTTGACCAGCTGAAGAGTCGCACCAAGGGTTACGCCTCGCTCGACTACGAGTTCAGCGGCTACGCGCCCTCTCAGCTTGTGAAGCTCGACATCCTGCTCGCAGGCGAGGAAGTCGACGCGCTCAGCTTCATCGTCCACCGGGACAAGGCCTACCAGATGGGACGTGGACTCTGCGACAAGCTCAAGGAGATCATCCCGCGTCAGCAGTTCGAGGTGCCCATCCAAGGTGCCATCGGCAACAAGATCATCAGTCGCTCCACGGTCAAGGCACACCGCAAGGACGTTCTCGCCAAGTGCTACGGCGGCGACATCACGCGCAAGCGCAAGCTGCTCGAGAAGCAGAAGGAGGGCAAGAAGCGCATGAAGTCCATCGGGCGCGTGGAAGTGCCGCAGGAGGCCTTCCTCGCCGTCCTCAAGGTAGACGATGGATAGAACTGCGTGGCCGTATCGCAACGCACTGCTCATGGCTCCGATGGCAGGAGTGAGTGACGCGGCATATCGCATCATCGCCCGCTCCCATGGGGCAGCTCTTGCTTACAGCGAGATGGTGAGCGTGGCGGGGCTTCACTACGGCAGCGACAAGACTTGGGACCTCTTGGTACCCAACGATGCCGAGCCCGACCTTGCGGTGCAGCTTTTTGGTGCAGACCCTTCGCAATTTCGCGAGGCAACAGCGGCGGTCGCACGTCGGCTGGGAAACCGGCTCGCCCTCATCGATATAAACATGGCCTGTCCCGTGCCCAAGGTCACCAAGGGCGGCGCGGGAGCAGCCTTGCTCGATGAGCCCACGATAGCCGCCGAGATAGTTCGGGCGTGTCGCGCGGGACTTGACGACGCGGGAAGCGACGTCGCCGTGACGGCCAAGATTCGCCGGGGAAGACGCACGGACGAGGAGGTCGCGCCATTCTTTGCGCAAGCGCTCGAGCAGGCCGGCGCATCCGCCATCGCGATTCATGGGCGGTATGCGAGCCAGCTTTATAGAGGCGAGGCCGACTGGGGATGCGTGCGCCGCGTGACGGAAGCAGTTGGAGTTCCCGTCATCGGGTCGGGCGACGTGTTCAGCCACGATGACGCCCTGCGCATGTTAGAAGAAACCGGCTGCGCGACCGTGATGGTTGCGCGAGGCACTTACGGGAATCCGTGGGTCTTTTCTGGACACGAGCCGACAACCAAGGAACGCATCGACGCGTTCGCGCGTCACGTGCGCCTGCTCGATCAGACCGGAGCCCACATGGCTCGCGCGCGAAGCCTCGCCGGCTGGTACTTCAAGGGCATGCCGGGAGCGGCGAGCCTTCGCGGCGAGGCCGTGCGATGCTCCAACGCCAACGAGTTTCTTTCGTTGGCAGAACGTGCCCTCGTCATCGCACGCGCAGGTTCGGACGTGCAACCGGAAGAGTGCGAATGAGTCTCGGCGCCCTCTACGTACACGTGCCGTTTTGCGTGAAAAAGTGCGCGTACTGCGACTTCGCGAGCAGCAAGACTCGAGCAGACGACCCCCTTATGGATGCCTATCTCGATGAGCGCCTCGGCGAACTCGACCGATGTGCGGATGCCGGGCTGCTCGACCACTGCAAGACAGTCTATCTCGGTGGCGGCACGCCCACACATCTCGGCGCGCGTAGGATAGGGGCCCTCGCCGCTCGCATCCAACTGCTCTGTCCCCAACTCATAGAGTTCTCCTGCGAAGCAAACCCGGACTCGCTTACGGATGACGTGCTTGCGGTACTTGTCGATGCGGGGGTAACCCGGCTCTCCATCGGCGTGCAGTCGCTCGATGATGGTGAGCTTCGCGCTCTAGGACGCATCCACACGGCTGGGCAGGCCAAGGAACGGGTCGCGGTTGCCGTCAAGACGGGCTTGGACGTCTCGGTTGACCTCATGTGCGCAATTCCACACCAAACGGATGTCTCATGGCGGCGCACCCTCGAGGAGGCCATCGATCTCGGCGTCGACCACCTCAGCGTATATCCCCTCACCATAGAGGAGGGGACGCCACTGGAGTATCAGTATCGCAACGAACCTACGCCTTGGAATGACGAAGACGTACAGGCAAAGCACATGGAGGCGGCCGAGCGCATCCTCGCCATCGCGGGCTACTCACGCTACGAGGTCGCGAGCTACGCAAGGCCGGGCAAACGCTGTGCGCACAACATCGCCTACTGGACCGGCGTGCCCTATCTCGGCCTCGGACCAGGTGCCGCCAGCATGCTTGATGCAGCTGGCTACGATCACGCGCGCAAGGTGTACAGATGGCTTCCACCGCGCAAGCCCGACTCGGTACGCATGCGTTTCTCTACGCTCGAGCGCGACGTGGAGTTCCTCTCCTCCCGTGAGACATGGGCTGAGGACCTCATGCTAGGCATGCGCATGACGGATGGAATCGAGGCCACCCGACTAGACATCGCCCCACAGACGCGCGACGAGCTGTTAACTCGTGGCCTCATCGAGCGCCATGGCAACCGCCTCGTGCCCACCCACGACGGCTGGCTTCTCGGCAACGAGCTCTTTGGCACGCTCTGGGATCTTGCGGTTCCGAGTCCTTGACGGCCTCGTCCCAAAGAAAGACTGTACACTCCTCGAGCTTAACCTAAACGTTCATTTGTCCTGCGTTGCGACCAATTCCACGTATGATTTCTAGCCTGTTTGGGTACAATGCCTTTCGTATGTGTGTAGAGGCCACCACCCCGACGATGGGAGCTTGTTTCATGGCATCGATGACCGAGAAGGACTACTACGCGATTCTGGAAGTGGACGAAGGCGCGACCACCGACGAGATTCGCAAGGCATTCCAACAGAAGGCCCGGAAGCTCCATCCCGACGTAAACAAGGAGCCAGATGCCGAGGAGCGCTTCAAGGAGGTCAGCGAGGCGTACGCCGTGCTCTCCGACGATCAGAAGCGCAAGCGCTATGACGCCATGCGCTCCGGCATGCCCTTCGCGAACGGGGGATATGCAGGTGGCTCACCATTTGGTAACGACGGAGGATACCCGGGCGGTTCCCCCTTCGGCGAGGGTTTCCCCTTTGGCGGCACGTGGTCAAGTTCCACGACCTCCTCTCGCAGCTATCGTCCGCGCGCTGGAGCCGACATCCTCTTTCAACTGGACCTCGACGCCGAGGCGGCAGAGAAGGGCGTACGTCGTGGCGTAACGTACCAACGCTATGCGACCTGCGACGTATGCCACGGGCAGGGTTCCGTCGAGCACACTGAGGCAACGACCTGCCCGACCTGCGGCGGAGCTGGACATATGTACATCGACCTGGCCAGCATCCTCGGGTTCGGGCATTTCGAAGTGACCTGTCCTGAGTGCGAGGGTTCTGGCAAGGTCGTCGTCGACCCCTGCGTGAGCTGTGGTGGCACGGGACGTGTGCTCACGGCCACCGAAGTAGTCGTGGAAATCCCTGAGGATTCCCACGACGGAGACGAGGTCCGCATTGAGGGCATGGGCAACGCAGGCACTAATGGTTGCGAGTCAGGCGACTTCGTATGCGAGGTCCGCGTGGCCGAGGAACGACTGACGCCCCAACAACAAAGTGGGCTACGCCTAGCAGGCATCGGGTTGCCCATCCTCGTATTGAGCCTGCTTACGGGAACGCCACGCATCAGTTCCGTTGTGGGAGCAGCAATGGTTGCCGTGGGTTTTGCCATGACGATACGCGACGGCGCCCACATGAACACGCACTGGTGGCGCCAAGCGATCGCAGAGCTCGTGAGCGGCGCAATGTCAGGCGTTCTGGTTGTTTTGCTACTCTCTGTCATATCTTCAGGGATTCTCCTCTTCCCAATGGCGTTCATCGTTCTGTTGGTCCTGTCCTTCTCGCTATCAGCGCGACGACGATAAGTAATGCATTTCAAATTTGGGCCGTAGGCAATGAAGCTTTCCTTGCGGCTGACAGACTCAACGAATAGGCCTGTATCGGAGGTATTTCATCGTGGAATCACAACGAGACTACTACGAGGTGCTTGGCGTCGCGCGCGATGCTGATCAGCGCACCATCAAGCGGGCGTTCCTGAAGCTAGCACGCACGCTGCATCCCGACGTAAACAAGGAACCGGATGCGGAGGCACGCTTCAAAGAGGTCAACGAAGCCTATTCGGTTCTCTCTGATGAACGCAAGCGTGCGAACTACGACCAGTATGGCAATCCAAACGGTCCCGCTGGTTTTGGCTCGGACTTCGTGGACATGTCCGACATCTTCGGCGGCGGCTTCGGTGGCATGAGCGACATCTTTGAATCGTTCTTTGGTGGAGGACGCGGAGCGCAAGCGGCCAGAACACGTGGTCGTGACATGGGTATCACGCTGCGCATCTCACTTGCGGAGGCAGCCTCAGGCGTCAGCAAAACAATTGCCTATGACCGATTGGCTCCCTGTGATGACTGCGACGGAAAGGGCGTCGCTGAGGGCGGCCACGAGACGACATGCAGTCGGTGCCACGGTACGGGTCGAGTCGTTGAAGTTCAGCGTACGATTTTTGGCCAGATGCAGAGCCAGACGGTCTGTCCCACATGTCATGGGTCAGGCCGAGTCGTGGATAACCCTTGCGACACCTGTCAGGGCGAGGGTCGCACGCCTTCGCACGAAACGGTGAGGGTGGAAGTTCCCGCAGGCATCTTCTCTGGACAGTCCATTCGCATCAATGGCCGCGGCGAGGCCGGCGTGCGTGGTGACACCTCGGGCGACCTCGTTGTCACGGTTCAGGTCGTGGAAGACGAGCGATTCGAGCGTCAGGGCGACGACCTCATCCACATCGTCGAGATAGACGCCATCGACGCAATGCTTGGATGCGATGTCGAGTTTGAGGGCATCCTCGAGGGTGAGCTCGTAGCGGCACGCATTCCCAAGGGCTGCCAGTATGGAGAGCAGATTTTCGTGGATGGGCGTGGCATGCCACGACTCGGTAGTAATTCTCGCGGCAGGATGGTCGTTGTCGTCCGCATCGTCGTCCCCGATGACATCGCTGACGAAGAGGAGCTCCTGCTTCGCAGAGTACGTGATCTGCGATCCGAGACACATGGAGCACGGTCTGAATCGACCAATGACCAGCAGTCGGCGTCTCAGCAGAGGAGCGCGAAGGCACGCTCCACTAAGAGTCGCCCACGCAAGCGCCCGTTCAGGGGCGGCAAGAAGTGACAGGCGACACGCGCACGCCGCGAGTCGCCATCGTTAACCTTGGTTGCAGGGTAAACCGCGTCGAAGTGGATCTCATCGCCACACAGCTCATCGACTTGGGCTGTGTCATCGTCGACTCGGCAGAAGCCGATGTTGTGGTTATAAACACCTGCGCCGTAACGGGAGAAGCTCAGGCCAAGACTCGTAAGGCAGTCCGACATGCCGCAGACCTGCCACAGTCACCACGGGTAATTGCGTGCGGGTGTGCGGCAAACCTCTTTGCCGCAGAGCTACGCGGGTTGGCACCAGGCGTCGTGGTGGAAGCCCGTAAGGATCAGGTGTCGAAGCGTGTGCTCGAAGCAGTCAATCTCGATTCTATCGCCGATGACAGACGTGTTCCCACAACGCATTTGGCCATCTCCCAGACACCGACGGGCCGGATGCGACCTGGCGTCAAAATCCAGGATGGCTGCGACAACCGTTGCTCATACTGTATCGTCTGGAAGGCCAGAGGCCCTTCGCAATCGCTTGCCAGCCAAGATGTCGTCGCGGCCGTAACTCAGGCATGCGAGCGGGGTGCTCACGAGGTAGTGCTCACGGGCATCAACTTGGGCAGCTATCGCACCAGCGCAGGAGATGCGCTGGGGGAGGGGATGGGGCTTGATGCCCTACTAGCACATTTGCTTGAAGGCACACCAATAGACAGGCTACGCCTTTCCTCAATCGAACCACCAGACGTCACCGACAGCCTTCTCGCCGTAATGGCTCGATCTGACGGGCGCATTGCCCCCTTCCTACACGTCTGCCTCCAGTCAGGTTGCGACAGCACGCTATCGCGCATGGGGCGGCTGTACACTACGGCACAGTTTGCTGACATGGTGGCCAAAGCACGCACTTATCTTCCGGGAGTCGCAATCGAGACAGACGTAATTGCCGGATTCCCCGGTGAGGACGAGCATGAGTTCGCCCGCACGCTTTCATTCTGTCGCGAGATAGAGTTCGCACGGATGCACGTCTTTCGCTTCTCGAAGAGACCGGGAACTCCTGCAGCTGAGCTACGCTGTCAGGTCCCAGCACCAGAGATTGCCTCACGCGCACGCCAGCTAAGAATTCTTGGCAAAGAAATGCGTGATAGCTATGTTCGCTGCCTTGACGGCACGATTGACAATGTGCTTGTCATCGAGGAAGGGCGTGCAGTTGGTGGACATCTCGTCGAGATGGGCATTGACCCAAGCCTTCGACCCGGAACATACATTCAAGTAAGTCTAAACCTAAACTTTAACCTTAAGTATATGCTTAAGGCTGAGGTTCATGTTTAACTAAAGGTATAGGTTGAACTTGAGCTTTAGGCTTAGATTGAGGGTTGTACAGCTGCTGGGGACGATCCCTGTTGGGCACATGCGCACAAAAGGGAGCGTCCCCAAGCAACGCAAATGACACGCTCGCATGGTTTCACTTCTTCGCCTCAGCGCGAGCGGCGAAAGAGCGCTATGATGGTTGCTATTCAATATGCTTCGAAGGGGGACGCTTGGATCCGACGCATGTGCGCATATCGATTCCTGAGTCGGTAGACCCTGCCCGTGTCATGGGCGCAGCCGACGCAAACCTGCGTTGCATCGAAGACTCATTTGACGTGATGGTCACTGTCCGTGGCAACCGCGTGTCAATCTCAGGTGGCGCGGAAGCAGTTGAAGGTGCCACAACGGCTTTCTCTCGCCTCATCCAGATGGTGGAGGCAGGCGATGTGCCGACCCGAACTGATGTTGACTTACTTGTCAGCAGTATCGACAACTTAGGGTCGGGGCGGATGGTCACGTCAGACGTTGATGGGGGAGAGGTGTTGCTCACCTATCGTGGTCGTGCCGTGCGGGCAAAGACAGAAGGTCAGGCGCGCTACGTCGCGGCTATGCGTACGCATCCCGTGACTTTTGGAATCGGGCCAGCCGGCACCGGAAAGACCTACCTCGCCATGGCGATGGCCGTCTCCGCATTGAGGAGGCGCGAGGTGGCGCGCGTCGTGCTCGCCCGCCCAGTAGTCGAAGCCGGCGAGTCATTGGGCTACCTTCCTGGCACCCTGCAGGAGAAGGTCGACCCCTACATGCGCCCACTTTATGATGCGCTCTTTGACATGATGGACACCGAGCGCGCAGGTGCGCTCCTCGAACGTGGCATCATCGAGGTCGCTCCGCTTGCCTATATGAGGGGTCGAACCCTCAACGACTCGTTCGTTATCCTAGACGAGGCGCAAAACACCACGCCCGAGCAGATGAAGATGTTCCTCACTCGCCTGGGCTTCTCTTCGAGGTTTGTCATTACGGGTGACGCTACGCAGCGCGACCTTTTGGGGCCGGGAGGCCTCGAATCCGCGCGTGAGGTACTCGAAGGTATCGACGGCATTAGCTTCTGCGATCTCAGAAGGACCGACATCGTGCGTCACACGCTCGTGGCCCGCATCGTAGACGCATACGAGCGACGGGGAGGTGGTGGCCGATGAGCATAAGCGTCGACCTCGTCATCGAGCAAGGGGTGACATGTCCCATTGGCGAGGAAGATGTTCGCGATGTATGCGAGCTGGTACTCCGCGAGGAGGCAATTGAGCGGCCCTGCTTCGTCTCGGTAACCGTAGTCGAGGATGGACGAATCCGCGAGATCAATCGCGAGTGGCGTGGACAGGATCGTTCCACCGACGTCGTGTCGCTTGAGTGCGAACGCCCGGACGACCCAGAACTTGCTGAGGGCGAGCCTTGTGAGTTGGGCGACATCGTACTAGCTCCCGACTACATCGAGCGTCAGGCAGCATCCTTTGGAAGCACGCCTGCAGACGAGTTCAGGTTGCTGCTCGTGCATGGCCTCCTGCACTTGTTGGGTTATGACCATTTGGAGGATGAAGAGGCCGAGGAAATGGAGCGGCGCGAAGACGAGCTCGTCGCTCTTCTGCATACGGAAGGCGCGGTTCGCCGCGTCAAGTTCACGCGACATACAGGCGATGATGCGCCATGATGCCCGGACACGGCAGCAAGCACCCCACCTTCAGACGCAGCTTCCTCTTTGCCATCCAAGGCTTTCGTACCGCCATACAGACGGAGCGCAACATCAAGGTCATGCTCTGTGGCGCAGTCTTTGCCGTGACCATGGGACTTGCCCTGCGCATCAATCCCATCGAATGGGCTATCGTGCTGCTTTGCTGCGGCGTAGTTGTGGCGGCCGAGCTCATAAACACCGCCATCGAGACGGTGGTGGATCTGGTATCGCCGGAGTACCATCCACTGGCAGGACGTGCCAAGGACATCGCGGCCGGTGCGGTATGGTCGCTCTGTTTTGTCGTGGCTGTCGTTGGCATCACCGTGTTTGTCAACGCATTGTTGCGGCTCTTATGAGAACTGAAGAACAAAAGGAGTTGATCGCATGAGTGAGGGTCTTTCTCCACGCGTATTCAGGAGCGGCTTCGTCGCCTTGGTAGGCCGACCCAACGCAGGCAAGTCAACGCTGCTCAACGCCTGTCTGGGCGAGAAGGTTGCCATCACGAGTCCCGTGGCACAAACAACGCGCAAGCGCCTCCGCGCTGTGGTGGCGACCGAAGATGCTCAAATCATAATCGTTGACACGCCGGGACTGCACAAGCCCAAGGATGCCCTCGGCAAGGAACTCAACCGTTCCGCCTTAGGAGAGCTGGCCGATGTCGACGTGGTCGCGATGCTCGTCGATGCCACCAAACCCGTGGGAACCGGAGACGCGTGGGTCGCGAATCACGTGGCTCACTGCGATGCAAAGAAGCTCCTCGTGCTGACAAAGGCGGACCTTTCCTCACCCGAACAGATGAGCGCTCAGCTTGAGGCGGCAAGCACGCTCGCAGACTTCGACGACCAGCTCGTGATTTCGGCGACCGAAGGCTTCAACGTGGACGCCTTTCTCACAATCGTGGCAAACTGGCTTCCCGAGGGACCGAAGTGGTTTCCCGACGACATGCGCCATGACGCGAGCGAGGAGGACGTTGTGGCGGAATTCGTGCGCGAGAAAGCCTACCTGCTGCTTCGTGACGAGCTGCCGCACTCGGTGGGCGTTCGCTGTGAATCCATCGACTATGCCAAGGACGGTCATGCCTCGGTGAGCGCCACGATTCTCGTGGAGCGCGCGGGACAGAAGGGCATCGTCGTGGGGAAGGGCGGCTCCATGATCAAGCGCATCGGCACGGCAGCGCGCGCGGATGTCGAGCGACTCCTGGGGTGCAAGGTTTACCTCGATCTCAACGTGAGGGTTCAACCCAAGTGGCGGCGCGACCGCTCAGAGATAGTGCGCCTCGGCTATGACGCTGGAGAGTAGGGATGGCCAGACGTCCCGCCGTGCGCCATCGCGTCATCGTACTCGGACGCACGAAACTTGCAGAGCAGGATGTCATCGTCACGATGCTCACAAGTGAAGGCGAGCAACTGCGTGCCGTCGCGAAGGGCGGTCGTAAGCCGGGAAGTCGGCTCGCAGCACGCACGGAGCTGTTCGTGGAGGCAGACCTGCTCGTGTCGCCGGGAAGAGGCTTGGGGATTATCACCGAGGGACAGATCATCGACGCACATGCCAGCGCCAGGACTGACGTCGAGCGCGTCGCCGCTGCCTCAGCGCTTTGCGAGGTGGCCCGACTCACCTGCTACGAAGACATGCCCGACACATTCCTGCATCCCGTGCTCTCCCGCGCACTCAAGGCTTGCGAGCAAGCGGTTGATCGCGCGCATCTCGACGTCGCGGTGGCTGCCTATGCTCTAAAGGTATTGTCGCATGAGGGGTGGCGTCCAGTGCTCAACTCCTGCGTCGCATGCGGCGAACCGTCGCCGACACGGCTCTGCGTACGTGCTGGTGGTGCTCTTTGCGAGAGCTGCGCACGCGATGTGGAAGACGCGCTCCCCGTCTCGCAGAACCTACTCGCATGGCTGGAGGCTCTGATAGGACTAACCTTCGATGATCTTCTCGCCGCTCCCGTGGATGATCAGACAGCATTCGAACTGCTTGACACAGCGCATCGATGGGCGGCCACGCATCTGGACGCGCGTCTGCGTGCCATGGAATTCCTCCGCGGACTATAAGGATTCGTGTGAAAAACCGTGGCAAACCATGTGTTACGACCATGCTCCGCTGAGCACATATTCGCTCAGACCATTTTTTGTCCGTGATATAGTGTATCTTTTGTGGTCTAGCGACCGCCTATTGTGGTTTGGCGTTGAGGTGTGACCTCACGCAGTCAGACGAGGGAGGAGATTCCCATGATAGATGGCAAGGCAAAGGGAGCCTGGGCACGACGCGCGATGGCGTGCTCGTTGTCCCTGCTCATGACACTGGCCAGTATCCCGACGCTGGCACTGGGGGAGATGGTGTCATCCGTCTCTCCGGAAGTTGCACGGCAAGAGGTACCGACAGATGTGAGCGGAGTAGACGCAGCGGCACAGGCACTCGCCCAAGAAGTCGTGGACGCTGTCGGTGATGAGCCGTTGGCTCGCGCCGAAGAGCTGCGCAACAGGTTGCTCGCGGTACGTGACGGCAACGTAGAGAATGGCCCAGCGACAGAGCTACTAACGCTCGCAGACGCGACCTACTCCAATGCTTCCGAGGCTACAGCCAAAGCCTTTGCGACCGTGGCGGCACTTCTGGGCGTAGATTGCGAAGTCGTGGCCACTGACGCCGACGGCTACTACGACGTAGTGACCATCAACGGAGAGTCGCACGTCATGGACGCCTCAGCGGACGGCGCTTCGGATTCGAGCGACACCGCAGATCCCAATCCGTCGGGCGAAGAAGGGAAGGAGACTCCTGACGCTGACGCGCAGGACGAGCAGAGCGACTTGACGAACCCTATAGAGGATGACCCCCTCGAAGAGGTGACTTCGGATAAGCTCGCTCAGGACACCGATAGTCCGGCTAACGCACAATCAGAGAAAGACGATATCGATACACCCGAAGTCCCCATAAGCGAGGGGACGACAGCCTTGGCTGACGCAACTGTCTCCGTTGACGACCAGACGTACACTGGCGAAGCTCTTGAGCCGGAGGTAAAGGTCACTCTCGGCAACGTTAACCTCGTGGCCGGCACGGACTACAGCGTGTCTTTCGAAAACAACACAAACGTCGGTACGGCAACCGTAACCGTGGAGGGCATGGGCACTTACAGCGGCAACGTGAAAGGCACGTTCCAAATCAAGGCCGCCAGTATCAAGACTGCGACCGTCTCGGTTGCCAAGAGCTCCTACACCTACACGTCCAAGGCCATCAGGGCCACACCGCAGGTCGTCTTGGGCGGGGTTACGCTCAAATCCAGCAAAGACTATACCGTGTCATATACGAACAACGTCAACGTCGGCACGGCTACCGTCACGATAAGGGGCAAGGGCAACTACACGGGAACGACCAGCGCGAAGTTCCGAATCAAAGCGGCACAGATCTCAAAGGCCACGGCCAAGGCCATAGCCAAGCAAGCCTATACGGGCAAGCCGGTGAATCCATCCGTTAGCCTAACCTTCGGGGGCAAGAAGCTCACGAGCGCCGATTACACCCTCACCTACACGAACAACACCAAAGTCGGCACGGCTACCGTCACCGTGAGGGGCAAGCGCAACTTTACCGGGACGAAGAAACTCACGTTCAAGATCGTCGCACCCACCGTCAGCTACATGGTCCACGTGCAGCACTCGGGAGACCAGGAATGGCGCAAGGACGGAGCGGTCGCGGGCACCAGCGGCCTGTCACGACGCCTCGAAGCAATACGCCTCAAGCTCGGCTCGGGCTTTCCCATCACCGGCGGCATTAGCTACCGCACACACGTCCAAGGCATCGGATGGCAGGACTGGCAGTCGGACGGCGCTCTCTCAGGCACATCCGGTCAGTCCAGGCGTCTCGAGGCAATCCGCATAAAGCTTCACGGCACCATGGCAAGCAAGTACGACGTATACTATCGCGTCCACGCCCAGAATGTGGGATGGATGGCCTGGGCAAAGAACGGCGCAACGGCAGGAACATCAAACATGAGCTGGCGTCTCGAGGCCATCCAAGTGATGCTCGTTCCCAAGGGCAGTAGTGCACCTGGCAATGTAAACGGCATCGCGTCTGTCACCTCGCTCAAGGCATTCTCAAAGGGAAGCATCACCTACAGGTCCTATCTCCAAGGGTCCAGTTGGCAGGATTGGAAGGACATGGGTGCAGTGAGCGGATCAGGTGGCGAATCGCGCCGCATCGAGGCAATCGAGGCAAGGCTCACCTCCGCCTCATCCATCGCTCTCAGCGGCTCTATTCTGTATCGCACGAACCTTCAGGACAGCGGCTGGACCGAGTGGAGCGCCGATGGCGCGACGTCAGGCACCACCGGACAGTCTCGCCGCGTCGAGACGATGCAGGTGAAGCTCACAGGGCAGGCTGGCAAATATCTGGACGTATGGTATCGCGCCTACGTACAGGATGTGGGTTGGCTCGATTGGACAAAGAACGGACAATCGGCAGGAACGATAGGGGCGGGCAAGCGACTTGAAGCGTATCAGATTCGCCTGGTGCCTAGGGGTGGAGCCGCGCCAGGAAGCACCGCAAAGAGCGTATGGACGAAGGAAGACTTCGACCGGAAGGCTGATGCCGAGGCTCTCGCCCGCGAACAGGCAGATCCCATGTACTGGGCCGCACAGGGCTACTACAGCCCCACGGGCTGGCTTCTCATGGTGGATTGCACCACATGCTCATTGGGTATCTTCAAGGGATCACAGGGTAATTGGAGATTCCACGACAAGTACCTCGTCGGCGTGGGGCGCTACGAGAACCCCAGCAGACATGGCGTGTGGTCAATAGGGGGGCGTGGATACTCCTTCGGCGGCAGCGACTACACCTGCTACTACTGGATATCGTATTACAACGACTACCTGTTCCACACGGTTCCGTGCTGGAGGGGCACCTTTGACATCAAGGATCCTCGCCTCGGGGAACACGTCTCAGCCGGCTGCGTCCGTCAGCCGTTCGACAAGGCCATATGGTTGTACAACAACATCCCCTACGGCACGACGGTCGTGGTCTACGACGCATAACAAGCGCTGCGTGACGTGGATTGTGTGCATTTCGATAACACGCATGGAGCGTGCTATACTTCGCAAGTCCGTACCTCGTACCTAGCGGCTCGTTTGCCTTGGCGACCAGCTCGGTTCGGGGCGTATCCCAACGAAAGGCGGTAACATCATGGCAGTGACCAAGGAACGCAAGGCCGAGCTTATCAAGCAATACGGCAAGGACGAGAGTGACTCCGGCTCCGCAGCCGTGCAGGTTGCCTTGCTCACCGAGCGCATTCGCGGCCTGACCGAGCACATGAAGCAGCACAAGAAGGACTTCCACACCCGTCGTGGCCTGCTCATGCTCGTCGGTAAGCGTCGTCGTCTGCTCTCCTATATCAAGAAGCAGGACATTGAGGCGTATCGTACCCTCATCAAAAGCTTGGGCATTCGCGACAACATCCAGTAAGTTTGTGGTTCCGGGGCGCCTACGGGCGCCCCTTTGGTGTGCGTTTCTCGTGAGGGATTCTTGCGGGAGACGCGCTTTTTCCGAAATCTAGCTCGGGGAAAGCGAAGCGGCCCGTCTGTCAAGGGGACAGACGGAGATTGGTAGAAGGAAGTATGGCAAAAGTTACACACGAGTTTGACCTCTACGGGAAGCACTACGCGCTTGAAACCGGCGAGTTGGCAAAGCAGGCCACAGGTGCCTGTCTTGTACGCTGTGGCGACTCCACGGTCCTGCTCACCACCGTCGTATCCAAGGAGCGCAGGGACTACGACTTCTTCCCGCTCACGGTGGACTTCATCGAAAAGATGTACGCCGTGGGTCGCATTCCTGGGGGCTATCTCAAGCGCGAGAGCCGCCCGAGCGAGAAGGCCACACTCACGGCACGGCTCATCGACCGTCCTCTGCGCCCGTCCTTCCCAGACGGCTTCCGCAACGAGGTGCAGGTCGTCGCTACCTCGCTGGTGGCAGACCAAGTCCACGCGGTGGACACCATCTGCGTGATGGCCGCGAGCGCAGCCCTTACCGTCGGTGGCGTGCCCTTCGAGGGACCGCTCGCCTGCGTGCGCATCGCCCGCGACATCGACACCGGAGAGTTCATTGTCAACCCCACCTACGAGGAGCGTGATCACTCCGACCTCGACCTCGAGTTGGCTGGTTCGGCAACGTTCATCTCGATGCTCGAGGCAGGCGCCCAGGAGATCAGCGAAGAAGACATGCTCGCCGCCATGGCATTCGGTCAGGAGGCCATCTCGGCATTTTGCGCCGAGCAGGAGACCTTCTTCGCCAAGGTACGCGAAGCGAACGGCGAGTTCCCGCAGCGTTCCTACATCCTCGACGAGCCCATCCCCGAGGTTCACGAGCGCATCTTCGCCCACTTTGACGAGATGAGCGCCGCGCTCAAGGATGCCGATAAGGCCGCACGCGTGGAGAAGGTCGAGGAGCTCAAGGACGCCATCCGCGCCGAGTTCACGGAAGACGAGCAACTCGAGTGGGCACGTCCCATCACCACGCAGCTCAAGGCTCTCGAGAAGCACGCCATGCGCCTTATGGTGGTCGAGACGGGCGAGCGCGTCGATGGCCGTGCGGCCGACGAGGTACGCCCGCTCATGGTGAAGTCCGATTATCTGCCCCGCGTCCATGGCTCAGGTCTCTTCCAGCGTGGCCAGACGCAGGTGCTCTCCATCTGCACGCTCGGCATGCTCAACGAATGGCAGCG
Organism: uncultured Coriobacteriaceae bacterium; assembly: GCA_902766445.1. Lineage (GTDB taxonomy): Bacteria > Actinomycetota > Coriobacteriia > Coriobacteriales > Atopobiaceae > RUG440. The sequence goes on along the minus strand of CACXDP010000089.1, from coordinate 12,461 downwards.
TCTCGACACCATCGAGCCGGTCGACGGCAAGCGCTATATCCACCACTACAACTTCCCGCCCTTCTGCACGGGTGAGACCGGACGTATGGGTGCCCCGAAGCGACGCGAACTGGGACACGGTGCTCTAGCGGAGCGCGCGCTGCTGCCCGTCATCCCCTCCGAGGATGACTTCCCCTACACCATCCGCGTGGTGAGCGAGGTTCTGGAGTCCAATGGTTCTAGCTCGATGGCCTCCACCTGCGGATCGACCCTCGCACTCATGGATGCCGGCGTGCCACTCGTACGTCCTGTCTCGGGAGTGGCCATGGGCCTCATCCAAGAGGAGGGCCAGACGGTCGTGCTCACCGACATCCAGGGCGTCGAGGACTTCCTCGGCGACATGGACTTCAAGGTGTGCGGCACGACCAAGGGCATCACGGCCATGCAGATGGACAACAAAGCCACCGGCCTCACACCCGAAATCTTGCGTCAGGCGCTCATGCAGGCACACGAGGGCCGTATGTTCATCCTCGACGCCATGCTCGACGCCATTCCACAACCGCGCGAGGACACCAAGGACTACGCGCCAAAGATTCTCTCGCTGACCATCCCTGCGGACAAGATTCGCGAGGTCATCGGTAGCGGTGGCAAGGTGATTCGTGGTATCCAGGACGACACCGGTGCCACCATCGACATTCAGGAAGACGGTACGGTCTTCATCGCGGGCGTTGCAGAAGCCGCCAACGACGCGGCCGAGCGCATCAAGGCCATCGTCAAGGTGCCCGAGGTAGGCGAGGAGTACACTGGGCGCATTGTGGGCATCCAGCCCTTCGGCGCTTTTGTCGAGCTGCTTCCCGGCAAGGATGGTCTGCTGCATATCTCGCGCATGGCCAAGGGCCGTGTCGAGAAGGTCGAAGACATCCTTGGCATCGGCGACGAGGTGCGTGTACGTGTCATCGAGGTCGACGAGAAGGGCAAGGTAAGCCTCGATCGTATCGATAAGCCCGAGATTGTGGCCGCTCCACGTCCCGAGAGACAGGACAGCCCTCGCCCAAGGCGCCGCACCCGTCGTCCTGGTGACAACGGAGGCTCGGTTCCTGGTGAGCGTAAGCCCCGCCGCCGCCACGAGGGATAGTATCGTACCGTTACGAACGTGAGAGGAGGCAGCTATGAGCTCGTTCTACGAAAGCACCGACGAAATCGCCATCCTACACGAGAGGATTAGCGAGCTGGCACGCATAAGGCAGGGGTTTGCAGCCCACTTGGGTTCGAGCCTCTACGAAGTGACCAAGGATGATGAGAATCTCCGTTGGGGGAGGGAATCGCTCTACGACGGCATAGCCCTGTGCGACAGAGAGCGAGAACGGCTGCTAGAAAGGATTGCCGAGCTTCAGCGGCATGATTCGTCGATGATTGAGGAACCGGAGGATGCGTCCATCAACGCTGATGAATCGCCTTCGGCGACCTTGCCCGACGAGGACGAGGAACAGGTCTTGCCGTCCCCATTTGACGATGCACTTGAGAACGTCTCTTTAGAGCCAGAGCCGGAACCAGAGCCTGAGCCGTTATCAAACGATACCTTCTTGTCCCACTCTGAGGATGACTCAGGGTTCGTGCTGGACGCCCCTGCAGAACTGCTCACTACGGACGAGGAGGAGTCCTTAGCTCAGCAAGACGAGCTTGAAACCATACCGGACAACCCGCTCGGCTTCGAATTCGAGTCTCTCTTTGACATGGAAACCGAGCCGAAACCGACACTCGACCCCAAGGTCGATGTTGTACCAGACGAGGATCCGTTCGACGATATCGTGACTGCTAGGATGCCGGAGCAAATGTCTTCGCCAGAAACCGTCGTTGATGACCCACGCCCTGCGATACATATGCCAGGATCGATATTTCATGAGGCGCGGTCTCCTCATTCCCCGCAAAAGGTCTGCCTCACGTGCGGAGCGGCCATACTGGATGGCAACGTCTTTTGCATGAAATGCGGTTCCCCTGTCGCGCAAGAGGAGCGTGAAGAGCCGCCCTCACAGATAGACGCCACTCCATCGGAAGTAAAGTCGATGACGCGCGATGTCTTCGATGCTCCCCGTGAGTCAGAGCCCTCTAAACCGGTATTCGAGCGCCCCGTCGAGGCACCTGCGGCGCGCACGTGTCCGAAGTGCGGAGCCGTCGCCCGTCCCAACGACAAGTTCTGCATGGAGTGTGGTTCACGTCTGTCCGACACCCCAGAGAAACCTCAACAGACTGCGGCACCCAAGCCAGCGCTCTGTCCTGAGTGTGGAAGCCGCATTGACCCATCGTTCAAGTTCTGCATGACCTGCGGACACAAGCTCTGACGATTTCCAGATCCAAGGCCGAGGGCCGCTGGGGGAGACCTCAGCGGCCCTCGGCCTATCTAGATGGATTCCCGGCAAAGTCGTATCGCGACACGTCTCGCATGGCACATTCTCAAGTACAATGTATTGTTCGAACGAGCGGCCTCACGATGAGGGAGGCCTATGAATATATGTATACGCTGTGCGACGCGAAAGGACACGCTACAAGATGGCAAAGCGACAAACGCCTCTCAAGGTAATACCTCTTGGTGGCCTTGACGGAATCGGCAAAAACATGACAGTCCTAGAGTATGGCAACAACATGTTACTCGTGGACTCGGGACTCATGTTCCCCGATGACGAGCAGCTTGGCATTGACCTCGTGCTGCCCGACTACACCTACGTCCTCGAGAATGAGGACAAACTCAGGGGCATCATCATCACACATGGCCACGAGGATCACACGGGGGCTTTGCCGTATCTTCTCATGGATCTGCAACCCAAGGTGCCCATCTATTCGAGCAAGCTCACTTTGGCACTTATCGAGGGCAAGCTCGCAGAGCATCACATCAACAAGCCGCTATTCCGCGAGGTGCATGACGCAGAGCGGCTAAACATTGGCGTCTTTGATGTCGAGTTCTTTGCCATGACTCACTCGATTCCCGCCGCCTTGGGCGTCTTTGTTCGCACACCCGCCGGCACCGTGATGCATACGGGAGACTTCAAGCTCGACCAGACGCCCATCGACGGCCGACTGCCAAACTACGGCGCCATCAACCGCTTCGCGGCCGAGGGCGTGGACCTGCTCCTCTCTGACTCGACCAACGCAACGGAGCCAGGATTCACGCCCAGCGAGGCAGCTGTGGGTCCCGCACTTCGCCACATCATAAAGAACGCTCCAGGACGCGTCTTTGTCGCCTCCTTCGCGAGCCATATACACCGTCTACAGCAGGTGTGTGACGCGAGCGTTACCGTTGGCCGCAAGGTCGTGGTCACAGGTCGCTCAATGGTAACGAACACCAAGGTCGCACGTGAGTTGGGTTACCTCTCCATCGCCAAGGAGGACATCATCGATGCCTATGACGTGGACGAGACGCCCGACGACAAGGTCGTTGTCCTCTGCACGGGAAGCCAAGGCGAACCCCTCTCGGCTCTTTCCCGCATGGCGAATGGCGAGCACAAGTCGCTCAGTATCAACGAGAACGACACAGTGATCATCTCGGCCACGCCAGTTCCTGGCAACGAAAAGAGCGTCGCTGGCATCATTAACTCCCTCGCAAAAATCGGCTGTCATATCTACGACAAGAGTCAGACGCTCGTCCACGTCTCCGGCCACGGTTCGCAGGAAGAGCTCAAGCTCATGCTCGCCATGGCAAAGCCGAGCTACTTCATGCCTGTCCACGGCGAGGCACTTCACCTGCGCGCGCATGCGAGCCTTGCACGTCACATGGGCATGGACCCGTCGCACATCTTCATACTTGAGAACGGTGATACGCTCGAGATGCGAAATCACGAGGTCACCATCGGCACTCCGGTGGACTCAGGCGTGGTCTACGTTGACGGCCTCTCTGTCACCGACGCTGATCCCGTAGTTTTGCGCGACCGCCAGAAGCTTTCGCAGGATGGCATCGTAACCTGCGTCGTAGGCGTGTCCCATCGGTCGCGCAAGGCACGTGACATAGAGATCTACAGCCGCGGCGTATCATTCGCCAATGACGAACAGCTCAACTACGAGGCACACGAGCTCGTGCGTACCCGCGTTGACGAGAACCCCGACTCAAACGTCGACCAGCTCCGCAAGGCAGTTCGCAACAGCCTCTCCAACCTTTTGTGGAACAAGACGCACACGAGACCGATGGTGATCCCGGTCGTTATGGAGGTATAGATGCCCCAAAAGCGAGGATCAGACAAGGCAAAGAAGGGCACGGCCCAAGGGCGCATAAAGCTACAGGGCCTTCCCACCCTCAGACACGGTTCGCTTCAGTCCGACATAGTCGGCGTCGCCCTCGTAGTCCTGGCGGTGGCTCTGCTCGCATCTCTCGTCGCACCGAGTGACGCCGTGATAACCAGCGCCGTCTCGTACGGCCTCACGTTGCTCTTTGGCGTGGGGGCGGTCTTGGCTCCCATCTCGGTGTTCCTCTTTGCCATGACCTTCTTTGTGGACGGGGAGGAGCCATTCAGCTCTAGGGTCGCAGCTGGACTGCTGCTCATCACGTTCGCCATCCTCTCGCTCATCTCGCTCTTTATGCCAGGAGCTACCAGCGATCCGTCGCTCGTCATCGACACGACGCGTGCGGGAGGCGCCGGCGGCATGATCGGTGGTGGCATTGCCTGGATTCTGCTCTCATTGGTCGGGCAAGTCGTTGGATGCATCCTGCTCGTGGGCATCGCCGTCTCGGGCATCGTCGTATGCGGCTTTTCTATGACGCGATTCGTGGCGCGGGTACGGGAGGGTGCCGTGCAGCTACACCACACGCGCATTCGCGCCCAGGAGCAGGCAGTCTTGGCCACCTCCGCTGGCCCCGTCGCAGCCGATGAGCTTGCCGACATGACGGATGCCAACGATCCTGCCCCAACGAGCTTCATCGGGACGAGAACGACCACGGTCCTCACTAGGCGCAGAAGAGGCGCGGGCAAGCGAACGCTCGGAGCACCTCGACGCAGTGGTGAGGACATCGACAACGCGAACGAGCGCGACGAAAACACGCCCCCCACGCTCAGACGCACTTCTCGCAGGCCCACACGCTCCACGTCGTCAACGTCGGACGACACGCAAGAGGTCGCACAGACGACAGCCATACCGGACTTCTTGCTCAACCCGCGTACCACACAAAGCGGCGACGATGACAGCTCCAATAACGGCCCGCGCAAGACGGCTCGCCGCAGTACAGGTTCTAGCCGCCGTCCAAAGCAAAACTCGCGACGCAAGACCTCGCCTACGAAGCGGACGGGTGCACCAGTCACATCGCAGCCTCCAAAGACCACGACCCGGGCTCAAACCGCAGCAGTGCCCATCACGCCTGCGCGACGTCCTGGCGATGACATGGAGGGCTATGAGCTGCCACCGCTCTCGATGCTCAGCTGCAACCCCAATTCTGGTGGAACGGCTAGCAGCGCAGAGGAGCTCAACGAGACGATGCGGCGACTGCAGGGGACATTGCGCGAGTTTGGCCTTACGAGCCGTGTGGTGGATTACGTTGCCGGCCCAATCGTCACGACCTTCCGCGTCGAGATGGGCGAGGGAGAACGTGTGAGCCGCATTCGAAACCTCGAGGATGACATCGCGCTCACGCTCGCCGCAGAGAAGGTCCGCATCTTTGCCCCCATCCCCGGCACGTCCTTCGTCGGCATCGAGATTCCAAACAAGACGCGCCAGAACGTTCATCTCGGCGACGTCCTGCCCACCGCAACGGGAGGTCCTCTCGAGGTAGCCATCGGTCGCGACTCAAGCGGTGCGCCAGTTGTGGCTGACATCGCCAAGATGCCGCACATGCTCGTAGCCGGTACCACCGGCTCGGGCAAATCGGTAATGATCAACTCCATGATCATGAGTCTGCTCATGCGCACGAGCCCGAAGCAAGTACGCCTGATCATGATTGACCCCAAGCGTGTGGAATTCAGCTGCTACAACGGGCTGCCACATCTCTATGTGCCCGTCGTGACGGAGCCGCGTCAGGCGGCGAGCGCGTTGCAGTGGGCGGTCTCCGAGATGGAACACAGGTTGCGCGTCTTCGAGCACGCAGGGGCACGTGAGATCAAGGTCTACAACCAGATGTGCGTCTCGGGCAAGCTCGCAGAGATGGAGCATCCACCTGAGCCGATGCCCTACCTCGTCGTCATCATCGACGAGCTCAGCGACCTCATGATGGTGGCCGGAAAGGACGTGGAGGCGTCTATCGTGCGCATCGCGCAGCTGGCACGCGCGGCAGGCATCCACCTTGTCATCGCGACGCAGCGTCCATCGGCAAATGTTGTGACGGGTCTCATCAAATCAAATATCGACAATCGCGTAGCCCTCAAGGTCTCCTCGGGCATCGACTCGCGAGTTATCCTCGACGAAGCAGGCGCCGAGCGGCTGCTTGGCAACGGCGACATGCTCTTTAAATATCGCGGACTCAACATGCGACGCGTATTGGGTTGCTATACCTCGGACGACGAAATCAACCAGGTTGTTGAGTTCATCCGCGACCAAGCTGAACCCGATTACCACGAGGAAATACTGACCGCGGTTGTGCCATCTGCTCCTGCAGGTGGTGGTCGCTCCATGGAAGACGATGCGGACGATCCGCTCATCTGGGAGGCGGCGCAAATCGTAGTCGAGTCGCAGCTCGGCTCGACATCGGGTCTGCAGCGCCGACTCAAGGTCGGCTACTCGCGCGCAGGCAGGATCATGGACATGCTCGAGGCAAAGGGCGTCGTGGGTCCACCCGACGGCTCGAAGCCTCGTGAGGTCCTGCTTGATGAAGACGGCCTTGAGGAGCTAAAGATCCAGGATGCACGGTATGCGGAGGTGATGTAGGATGGAGAGGCCCTATTTTAGTGAGACGCTCTCAGACAGGCGTCGCCAGCTGGGCTTTTCCACTGCTCAGGCGTCACGCGTGCTACGTCTCAAGGAAGAGGTCATCATCGCATTTGAGGAAGGTGACTTCGAGGCGATGCCAAAGAGTGGCTATGCCCAGGGAATGCTTTCGAGTTACGCCCGTTATCTCGGCCTTGATGCGGCACAGATCGTGGAGATGTACGCGGATGAGCTTGAACAGTGGCGTCGCGAGGTAATGAGGCATGGTGGCTCTTCTCACAGCCATGCGGGGTCTGGCCAGCTCTCTTATGGGGTTGGGCAACCCTACGTCGCATCACGCGGACTACTACCCACGTCTGGCGGCCCCGCCGGGGACATGGGGTCATTTGCCACCACGAGAGTTCGGACACGCAGGCCAGACGGCTCGCCAGGGAGCGCACCTGACGGAACGATGCATGAGTCGACGAGCGGCTACACAGGTGGAGGCTATGGCGACCGCAGCCAAGGTCGACCCTATACCGGACGTGCGCCTCAGAGACGCTCGCGTACCAATTCCGGGGCGCGTGGCTACGACGACATACAGATGCGGGACTTTGGCGGACGCGGCTATGAGGATGATTTGCGCATCGGTATGGATGCTCGTTCGTATGACGCGGCAACGACGAGGCGCGGTCGCCGCCCTTCGCGAAACTCATCAGGCGGCGGTAGACAACGTGTTCGCGGACGGCAGGGGAGTTCACGTGGTTCCTCTCGCAATCGCTCGCGCGCAGCGTCGAACAATCGCCGCAGGACGACGTCGAGAGGACTCATCCAGTCTCCGAACCAAGCTCTCTTGTTGGTCGCCGTGGCAATAGTCGTCTTGGCAACCATACTTGTCGTAGCCATCGGTGGATGCGTATCGAAGAACTTCAATACCACGCGGACCGTTCCTGTGAGCACGGCCACCTCGACCGATTCGACCACAGCCACCGATAGTACGCAGACGCAGGTGGACAACACGACGACCGACATTGGACTCGGCGAACAGGGCGGGTCGAACATGGCGGATACGACGCCTACGGGCACTTCGTCCTCGCGAAACCTCGACACAAGTGTCTCGATATCTGTCGCAGACGGTGCCGTCACCTGGCTTGAAATCACATGCGACGGCAAGAGTGATGTGGCGGAGACCATCACGGGGCCTTGGCAGCACACCTACACCGTCGAGGACTCGCTCACGGTACAGACTGGTGATACGACCGCCGTCACAGTAGTGCAGGACGGCCGTCAGGTACAGTTCGACTCGATGGCATCGGGTATCGGCACGATACGCATTCAGGGCAGCAAGGGCACGGCGTCGAGCAAGTCATCGAAGGATACCTCCTCTCGCGATGATACCGCGGATGATGATCTCGAGGAAGAGGAGGATAGTGGTTCGTCAAGCAACGGCACCTCCTACGCCGACAATGCGCCGAGCGAGCGAACGCAGAGCTCCAAGTCCTCGTCTGGTACCTCCTCCGCGCGGATGGGGAACAAAGCCCAGCAAGATGAAGACGAAAGCGAGGCAGGGAAGGAGGACTCAGACTATGACAATGAATCCTACTGATACCGGGCAGAGTCCCCAAAGAGACATGACAAGCGGTTCATGCGCACCTACTTGCTTGCTCGTCACGGTCGGCTGCGCAAAAAACGAAGTTGATACCGACCGCATGCGTGCGCTTCTCGTCGACTCTGGCTTTGAGGAAACCGACTCGCCCGTAGAGGCAGACGTCATCATCGTCAATACCTGTTCGTTTCTGGGTGTCGCCACACAGGAGTCCGTCGAAACAGTCCTCGAGCTTGCAAGCATATCGGCAGATGAGGGACACGCACACGTCATCATGTGCGGATGCGTACCCTCGCGCTATGGAAACGAGCTTGCGGGCGAGCTTCCGGAGGTTGACGCGTTCGTACCTGCCGACAAGGAAGACCGAATCGTCTCCGTGGCGTGCGATGTGCTAGGTATCCCTCTGGAGACGACGCCTCACGGAAGTCGCGTGCTTCGCACGATCGAAGGGGCAAGTGCTTACGTGAAGATCTCCGATGGTTGCGACCGTTGGTGTACCTTTTGCGCCATCCCAGCTATTCGTGGTTCTTATGCCTCTCGCCCTGCCGAGGCGATACTGGATGAGGTTCGCATGCTCATGGAGGGCGGCGTGCGTGAGGTCGTTCTCATTGGACAGGACACCGGAGTGTGGGGCAGCGACCTTGAGGGAGACCACGACCTTGCCTGGCTTCTACTAGAGGTCGCTCGTGAGGTACGGCCATATCGAGGCTGGGTTCGAGTGCTCTACTTGCAACCAGAGGGCATGACTGATCGGTTGATAGGCGTACTGTGCGACTGTCCCGAGGTGCTGCCCTACATCGACATCCCCATCCAGCATTGTGTGGAGCATGTGCTCCGAGACATGGGACGCTCCGGTTCTCACGACGAGCTTGCATCCCTGTTTTCACGTCTGCGCAAAGAGATACCAGGACTCGTCCTGCGCACCACGGGACTGGTCGGCTTCCCCGGCGAGACGGAGGATGATCTGGAGGAGCTCTGCGAGTTCATCGAGGATGTAGGATTCGACTACACGTCCGTCTTTGCCTACTCTGCCGAGGAGGGGACCGTTGCTGCCAAGTTGCCCAATCAGGTCACAGAAGACGAGCTCACGGAGCGCGCGCAACGCCTGCAAGACGTTGCGGAACGACTGGGCTTTGCCTCCACAGCCAGACGGATGGGCGGCGAGTTTGACGTTATAATCGACGGTGTCGAGGAGACGGACGAAGGCATGGAGCTCATCGGTCACGCTTGGTTCCAAGCTCCGGACTGCGACGGAGCCGTCCACATCGAGAGCGGCGAAGCGAGCGTGGGCGATGTCGTGAGGTGCAAGATAGTTGACGCCTTCTGTTACGAATTGGTGGGTGTCATGGTGGAATCTCATTTGGGGGAGTGAGGAAGCATGCAGCGAGGCAAAGTTCGTGTTCAGCGTGGAAGTGGCGTATGGACCCCGGCAAACATCGTGACGATGGCGCGAGTGGCCTTGGTTCCTCTATGGTTGCTGATTGCCGAGCTCTCCACACCCCAAGCTGGGAGTGTCTCTTGGAGTGCACTGGTAGTCGCGCTGCTGTATATGTTTATATCGGCTACGGACAAGGTCGATGGATACCTCGCGCGCAGTCGCAACGAGATCACAGCATTCGGCAAATTCCTCGATCCCATCGCAGATAAGCTGGCCGTTATCGTGGCGCTCTGCTTCCTGCTCGAGACGGGTGACGTATCTGCTTGGGTGTTGCTCATCATCATCGCTCGGGAATTCCTAGTGAGCGGTCTTCGCATGGTCGTCGCAAGCGAGGGCATTGTCGTTGCAGCTTCGAATCTCGGCAAGTGGAAGACGGCCGTTACCATGGTGGCAATCTGTGGCCTCCTAGTCGTACGTGCGTTTCCAATGCCGTTGTTTGGCTTCTTGCCACTCGATGTCATCTCGTTCTGGGCCCTCATGATCGCCGTCGTGCTTACGGCATGGTCTGGCATCGACTACTTCGTGAAATGCTGGCCTTATGTGGCTGGTAGCACACGTAAGAAATCATAGGTTCACAGGAGCAAGATTTCTCGAACAAATTGTTGGGGTGCCATTTGGTTAAACTGTTTCTTTATTTCTGCAGCTTTTAGATATCGCTTCACCAATTATCCACATCTAGCCGCTCAATTCCTGTCTGCTAGCGGGGAAAAACACAATCGCAGCTCCTGCTAGAATCTTGCTACAAGTGCTTGCAACGAACGCTTGTTCGTTGTATGATACCTCCGTCCATAGAAAGGAGCGCACATGGCAAGGGGAAAGAGCGTCAGCAAGGAGATTCATGCTCCGACGTTTGGCGAAGAACGCGACCAGATGTTGGATGCCACCACTAAGGAGATAGAGAAGAAGTTCGGTAAAGGCGCTATCATGCGTTTTGGCGACGGTGGCCCAGACCTCGAGGTTGAGGCCATACCGACTGGATGCATCGCGCTCGATGTGGCTCTCGGCATCGGAGGCGTACCGCGCGGCCGCATAATCGAGATCTTTGGTCCCGAGTCGTCGGGCAAGACAACGCTGTCGCTTGAGATACTGGCGGAAGCCCAGGCCCTCGGTGGAGTTGTCGCATTCATCGACGCAGAGCACGCGCTCGACCCCGGTTACGCGGCACGCATCGGCGTTGACATAGACGAGGTCCTGATATCCCAGCCCGATACCGGCGAGCAGGCATTGGAGATCTGCGACATGCTGGTGCGTTCCGGCGCGATAGACGTCATCATCATCGACTCAGTACCAGCGCTCGTTCCACGCGCCGAGATTGAGGGCGAGATCGGCGACAGCAGTGTCGGTCTGCAAGCTCGCCTCATGAGCCAGGCACTACGCAAGCTCGCTGGCTCGCTTTCAAAGTCAAAGACCACCTGCATCTTCATCAACCAGTTACGCGAAAAAATCGGCGTCATGTTCGGTAACCCCGAGACGACACCCGGTGGTCGAGCGCTCAAATTCTACGCATCGGTGCGCATGGACATTCGCCGTATCGACAGCCTAAAGCGTGATGGTGAGATCGTCGGCTCGAGGACGCGCGTCAAGGTAGTGAAGAACAAAGTAGCTGCACCCTTCAAGACCGCCGAGTTTGACATCATGTACGGTTCGGGCATCTCCAAGGAGGGCTCGGTTCTCGACATGGCTGTCACGCTTGACATCATCAACAAGTCGGGCTCTTGGTACACCTATGGCACCAACGAGAAGCTTGGCCAAGGTCGCGACGCCGCAAAGGCCTTCTTGGCGGAGCACCCGGACTTCATGGCTGACATTGAGCATCAGGTGCGTGTGGCCTGCGGGCTCGAGCTTGGGGAAGAGCGCGTCGGAGAGCCCGAGTTCGAGGAAGAGGACGACATCGACATCATGATGTTCGAGGAGGCGTAGGAACACGATGTCGCATGCCGTTGCATGGGAGACGTCCTTCCCCGAACGCTCGCAAGCACTCGCGTATGGCAAACGTCCTCTGGCATCGCTCGTGTTGTGGGCAGAAGATAAGGACGCCGAGGAGATTTCCATGCCCGTAGCCGTCGCCAGGGCGCTCGATCACAGGCGCAAGCGTGGAGAGCTCAACGGCGTTTCCCGCAAGGATTTACTTGATACGCTCAGCAAGCTTCAACGCGAATGTGCCAAGGACTGCATGCTGGGATTGCTCGAACGTCGTGACATGTCTACGGGTGAGGTCATGGATAGGCTCACGAGGAAGGGATATCCCCGATTCGCCCGAGAGCATGCCATCGAGGTGGGGAGGAGATGCGGTCTGCTCGATGACGAGCGCTTTGCCGAGCGATTCGCGCACTCCAAGTCTCTCGCCGGCTGGGGCATCTACCGCATCGAGGCGGAGCTCAGGAATCGCGGAGTCGATGTCTCGAATTACGCGGGATGGCCCGAGGACTTTCTTGACGTCGATGGCGAGTACGACCGCGCGCTTGCGGTCGCCTCACGAAAGCATGTGCGAGAGCCGAATGCCCGCGCAAAGATGGCTCGTTTCCTCGTGGGGAGGGGTTTCTCTACCGGCATAGCCATCCGTGCTGCCGAGGAAGCCCTCGCATCAGTCGCTGAGGAGTGACATCGGAATTGTGCTGCTCG
>CACXDP010000088.1 GCA_902766445.1 uncultured Coriobacteriaceae bacterium | reverse complement strand
TGTGAGCGTTGAGGATGCCGGCCTCCTTCTCGAGACCCTTCGCCTGCATGTTGGCGATCTGCTTGTTGGTCATCTCCATGAAGGCCTCGCGGGCTGCGACATAGCGTGCCTTCTCAGCCTCGGTATCATCAATCTTCTTGGGGGTGTAGGACAGATCCGGCTCAATTGCGACACTCGCTACACCGATGCCGATGCCATCAGAGGCATTAACTCCACTGTACATTGCAATCTCCTCCTATCACATTCGTCTATTCAGACGCCTAACGGCAACTACGATAGGAGCCCGCCGCACCGCGACGGGCTCCCTGGTACTAACATGCGCTACTTGGCCTCAGCCATCTGCTTGTTCAGAGCGGCAACAACGCGATCAATCTTGTAACGCTTTGCGATGCCCTTGCTGCCTGCGGTGGCGGTGCCACATGCGGAGGCAAACAGCAGTGCCTCGTCGTAACCTGCGCCTTCCTCGACCTTGGCAATGAAGCCGGCTACCATCGAGTCGCCTGCGCCGGTGGCGTTGACGAGCTTGATCTTTGCGGTAGGAACGGTGTGCTCCTGATCGAACTCATCCACGAGGGCAGCGCCATGTCCACCACAGGAGATGATGACGTTCTGGGCACCGAGCTCATGCAGCTTGTGCGCGAACGGCAAGGCCTCTTCGGGGGTCTCGGGGTTCGCATCAAAGATGCGGCCAACCTCATGGTTGTTGGGCTTGATCAAGAACGGCTTAGCCGAGAGGGACTCCATGAGGAGCTGACCCGGAGCATCAACGACAAAGCGGATGCCGCGTCCCTCAAGGCGACGCATAATAATGTCATACATGTTTGCGGGCAGAGAGTTGGGGATCGAGCCCGTAAGGACGAGCGTGTCGCCCTTGCCAATCGTGTCGATGCGCTCGAGCAGCTCGTCGACCTTCTTCTGGCTGATCTTTGGTCCCATGCCGTTGCAGATCGTCATGACGATGCCCTGCAACTTGACGTTGATGCGGGTGTAGCCCTTCTCGAGGCGTACGAAGTTGCAGGAAATGCCCTTCTCCTGCAGTCTCGTCAGCAGGTAGTCGCCCGTAAAACCGGCAGAGATGCCGAAGGCGACGTTGGTAACTCCAAGCTCGTTCAAGAGCGTGGAGATGTTGATGCCATTGCCTCCGCAGTGAACCTCCTCGCTGCTGGACCGGTTGGTGAAGCCCATGTCCAGCGTCAATGGGTGCATCACGTAGTCAATAGCCGGGTTAAGTGTCACCGTATAAATCAACGTAAGCTCCTTCCAGCCCGAAACCGCTATACCGTACCCGCTTGTAGCGGGGACAAACCAATCGTGTTGGCCAGGGCAAGGACGAGGTTCGTTGATGGGATTTGAGCTACGATTGAGACCGCGTTGCTTGCAAACCTGTGCCCTTGTAAAACTACTCTGCTTCCTCCTGAATGGCAGTGGCAATCTCGTCCTCGTCATTCGACTCAAGGATGGTCGCGCAGAAGTCCGGCTGAAGCAGGAGCGCAGCGAGCTTCGAGAGAACCAAGAGGTGCGTGGTGGTCGCCTCGTTGTCGGGAACGAAGATCGCGATGGCAACCTTGCAGGTATCTCCATCCATCGACTTCCAAGCCACGGGCTCAGCAAACTTGACGACGACAACCGCAACGTCCTTGACGGCAGTCGACTTGGCGTGCGGAAGCGCGAATCCTCCCGTCATGCCGGTGGGACCCTGGGCCTCGCGCTCATTGAACGCAGCGAGGATGGCGTCCTTGTCATCAGCGATGCCGAGCTCGACTGCCTGTGCAGACAAGAACTCCAGCGCCTCTGCGGCGGACTTTGCGGTGTTGTCGAAGAAGACCTTCTTGACGAGCTTGCTCATTCCTTACTCCCATCTGTCGTGCTGGCAAAACAGCCTTAGCAAGTTTGTAGACCATTTGTGCCAAAAAATGCGGATAACCTCGGCGACCGTTCAAAGTTGGCAGGTCTACGTAATCATTCTATCCATAAGTGGACCGAATTGGAGGGTAAGACCGCATAGCCGCGCTCACGTACCGCTCACCTGTGGATGTGATCTGTTGCATTAATTATTGGCTATCGGTTCAGCATAGATCGGCCAGCCCGCAAAACAACCCAAATGGTCCCAAGTGGTCGCGGCGAGCAAAATCCAAAAATTTCAAAATTGGGGCTTGCATTCTGCTACGGCCTTGTGCATAATGTACTAGCCGATTGACGGAGTGGGACTTACATGGTGGGTGTAGCTCAGTTGGCAGAGCGCCTGACTGTGGCTCAGGAGGTCCAGGGTTCGAGCCCCTGTACCCACCCCATCCGAAGCGGTATATAGTGGGCCGTTAGCTCAGCTGGCAGAGCAGGGGACTCTTAATCCCAAGGTCCAGGGTTCGAACCCCTGACGGCCCACCACTTTGAATTTGAGGTCAACGCAAGTTGGCCTTATTTCATATCGCGAGGTGATACTAGATGGCAAAGACTGTGATGCGCGTTAACGGCAAGAACGGCGAAAACATGTCGATTGAGGATGGCGTCGTACGATTCAAGTCCGAGAACGTCGTATACGATAAGGATGTGGAGGACTTCTCTAGCTTCGACATCATCAACGTAGAAGAGGCGCGCGAGCTCGTGGATGCCAAGCGAGATGTGGTGGGTTTATGGACGAAGGATACCCAATCCACGAAGGGAAAGACAAGCTTGCTTGTCGGAGCGGGCAAAGGGTTCTGCTGGGTGATGGAGATCAATAAGACCCAGAGTCAGAATGCCATTTCTTTAGCACGAAGCATATGCCCCTCTGCTTCCGAGGAGGACGAGGAACTCGAGTATAAGCTCTACGCGGCTATCCAGACGCCTAAGGGAGCGTTGTTTACAGTTGGATCGATTGGATGCGCCCTTGGTGCATATTTCGTTTTAGGCAACTTACAGCAGCCTCTCATTGCGTTGGTGTTGGCGGGATTGAGCATCTTCATGTTTGTCAATGTCAAGTAAGATGCCACGCTAACGTGCTATGATAGGTCGAGATCAGCGCCCTTAGCTCAGGTGGATAGAGCAACGGACTTCTAATCCGAAGGTCGGGGGTTCGAGTCCCTCAGGGCGCACCAGGCTAAGTCGCAGGTCAACCATTTGAGTGGTTGGCCTGTTTCTTATTTTGTACGTTTCGGACACGTCAAAAAAGGAGATCACGCAATGTCGCTCGATACGATACGCAAGCTGCTAGAGACCGACAGTCGCTACTTCGAGAAGGTAGAACGTATACACAAAGAATGGGACGGCAGGATTTTCTCCGTGGAGACACTCGACGTGCGGCTATCGGACGGATCTGCCGGATGGCGTGAGATCGTGCGTCACAATGGCGGAGCTGGCGTATGCGCCATCCGTGACGGCAAGATTTGCCTCGTACGTCAGTACCGGGTAGCCTTGGGCCGCATGTCCCTAGAGATTCCCGCAGGAAAGCTTGACCCTGGCGAGGATCCGGCAATTTGCGCGGCGCGAGAGCTCGAGGAGGAGACAGGTCTGGTCGCCGAGCGAATCGAGCCGCTCGCCGTGAGTGCGGGTGCTCCCGGCTTCAACAACGAGAAGACCCGCATATTTGCCGCCCATGGTCTCGCCCAAGGCCCGGCCAACCCCGACGCCGGTGAGTTCGTGGACGTAGTATGGCTACCCATCTCTGACATGGTAGAAGCGATACGGGCGGGACTCATCGAGGATGCAAAGACCGTCGTGTCGGTCTTTGCGGCAGCAGCTGGCCTCGTGTAAACAACGAGCGAGAAGGGGCTACTCCCTTCTCGCTCCTGTCAAAGCTTTCTTGCTGGTCCCACTTACAGCAGTTCGGCAATCTGTACTGCGTTCGTTGCGGCACCCTTTCGAATCTGGTCACCACAGCAGAAGATTGTAAGTGCATTCACGCCGTCGGGAGCTGAGAGATCGCGACGGATGCGACCCACGTAGATGAGGTCTTGGTCGCTTGTCTCAAGCGGCATGGGATAGCGCAGGTTTGCGGGGTCATCCACGACCTTGACGCCGGGAGCCGACTGTAGTATCTCGCGAGCCTCGTCTGGTGTGATCGGGCGTTCGAACTCGGCCGTTATCGACTCGGAGTGCGAGCGCATGATGGGCACGCGCACGCAGGTGCAGTTAACTCTGAGATCAGGCAAATGGCAGATTTTGCGCCCTTCACGCCCCATCTTGAGCTCCTCGTCGGTGTAGGCATCTTGCTTGAAGCTGCTGATCTGCGGTATGAGATTAGCCGCAAGTTGATAGGCGAAGGGCTTGGTCTCCCCCACCGACTCGCCAGCCGCCACGCACGCCATCTCTCGCTCGAGCTCCACAAGACCCGGCATGCCAGCACCGGAGGCCGCCTGGTACGTGCTCGCAATGATGCGAGTCATCCCCGCCGCCTTATGCAGTGGCCACAAGGGCACGAGGCCGATGATCGTGGCGCAGTTCGGGTTCGAGATGATGCCGTGATGCCATTTCACGTCCTCTGCGTTTATCTCTGGAATGACCAGCGGAACGTCCTCCTCGAGCCTGAATGCATGGCTGTTGTCCACGCATACCGCCCCACGCTTCACCGCCTCGGGCAAGAGCCGCTTAGCTGTCGCGTCATCGGCCGCACCGAGCAGAATGTCGATCCCCTCGAAGGCCTCGGGGCATGCCTCGAGAATGGTCACTTCCTCGCCGCGAAATCCGATGGTCTTTCCCGCAGAACGCGAGCTTGCTAGCGGTACGAGCCGCTCGACCGGAAAGTCTCGCTCCTCCAGGCACTGCAGCATCTGCCTGCCCACGACCCCTGTGGCACCCAGAATGCCAACTACCTTACCAGTCATGATGTTCTCCTCCTGCTTCGTTGCTCACAAACGCGATGTCCCCCAAAGCCACCCCTTGGGGCTTGAATTCTGCAGTTAACGGTCTCGAATGACCACGGCATCGCCAAAGCGGTTATAGATCACGCGAATGGCCTTCTCGAAGTCCTCGTTTTGAACGCCGACGATTATGCTAATCTCCTGCGAGCTCTGCGTAATCATGCGGATGTTTATACCTGCCTCGCCGAGCGCTCCAAAGATTTGGCCAGAAGTGCCGGCGCGTCGACTCATGTTGCGTCCAACAACGCTGATAAGCGCCAAGCCAGGGAGCACGTTGATTGAGTCGGGCTGCAAGTCACGCTGCATGTCCGCCACGATTGAGTAGATCGTATCCTTGACGTCTTCTCCATTGACCACGATAGAGAAGGAGTCCACACCCGTGGGTATGTGCTCAACCGATACGCCGTAACGCTCAAGAATGGAGAGTGCGTTGCGAATGCACCCAATCTCGTTTGACATGTGGGCCTTCTGTACATAGATGCCCACGAAGTCCTTCTTTCCCGCGATGCCGGTAATGAGATGCTCGCGTGCATGCTCGTTGGCTGTTTCGCGGATGATGGTGCCGAACTCGTCAGGGGCGTTCGTGTTCTTGATCTGTATGGGGATGTTTACCTCGCGCACCGGGAAGATGGCCTCCTCCTGTAGCACTGAAGCACCCATGTACGATAGCTCTCGCATCTCTTCGAAGGTGATGCGATGGATGCCGCGCGGATTCTCGACCACGCGAGGATCCGCCGCCAAGAACCCCGATACATCCGTCCAGTTCTCATAAAGGGCCGCGTCAATGCAGCGTGCAAGGATGGCGCCTGTAATGTCGCCACCTCCACGCTTAAAGAGCTTGATTTGTCCGTCAACGGTGGAGCCGTAGAATCCCGGGAGGACGAACGTGCCTCCTGAGTGGATGACGGCCTCGCGCAGCTTCGTCTGCGTGCGCTCCATGTCCACGGTGCCATCGTGGTGAAAGACGATGACGTCAGCCGCATCCACGAAGGGCATGCCCAAATACTCGGCCATGAGCTTTGCGGTAAACCACTCCCCGCGCGATACGACGTACTCGGGCGTGAACTTGTCGATGTCGTTGACTAGGCTCATGAACTCCTCTGCAAGCGGGAAGTCAAGCCCCAACTCGAGAGCAATGTCCATGAAACGCTGCTCGATGGTCGCTAGAAGCGCCGTGCAGTCGACGCCGTACTGGATGTGCGCATTTACAAGCAGGAGCAGGTCGGTAATCTTGTTGTCACCCTTGCAGCGCTTTCCCGACGCTGACACCACAACAAACTTACGGTCGGGGTCAGCCTTCACGATCTCGCGGACCTTTTGGAACTGCGAGGCATCTGCCACGCTCGACCCGCCAAACTTTGCCACCTTAATCACGAGCTATACCTCCTGACGAAGCGCCGCCATGAAAGCGGTCGGATCCTTCTGCCAAACATCTTCGAGCAACTTGCGCGCAGCCTCGGCCGTAAGGTTGCGCACGCGCCAGGCACCGGGCGCCCACGCGTCTGCGTGTGGCGGACAAACGGTTGAGCGCAGCACGTAGTCGCACACCATGAGTGACGGGTCGTAGACAAGGCCGCGCGAGAAGTCGTAGCGCTGTCTGCGGCCGTGTGACACGTCGATGACGTCCTGCACGATGGCGTTGCCCGTGGGCAGGCTCCCCGCACCCTGTCCATAGAACTTGAGAGGACCAATCGTCACGCCTTCGAGTGAGACGAGGTTGAAGTTTGAAGGCACGGCCGCCTCGAGCGACATCATCGGGATGGCAACAGGCTCCACGGCCACTGCATAGCGACCGTCTTTGCACACGCCGCGACCAAAGAGCTTGACCATGAGGCCGTGTGACGAGAAGAGGTCGAGGTCCCGTTTGGTAACCGTGCGGATACCCGTGACAGGCAGCTCTCGTATGCAGTCCACGTCAAAGGCGACGCAAGCCGAGATGATGGTCTTGTTTGCCACGTCGATGCCATCGATGTCGGCTGATGGATCACGCTCGGCATAACCTAGCTCCTGTGCGCGTCCGAGTGCGATGTCGAAATCCAAGCCCTCACGACGCATGGAGTCCATGATGTAGTTGGTCGTGCCGTTCATGATACCCATGAAGGAGTTGACCTCATCGATGCGACGCACCTTGTCGATGCTTGCGATCCAGGGAATTCCCCCGCCCACCGATGCCTCGATGAGAAATGCCACGCCGTGCTCCTCTGAGAGCCGAGCGAACTCGGCGAAGTGGGCCGCCACAACGGCCTTGTTTGACGTCACCACGTGCTTGCCTGCCGCGAGAGCCGCCGCGATGAAGGTGTGTGCGGGCTCGATGCCCCCCATGCATTCCACCACGAGCTCGACGGAATTGTCAGCCAGTATCTCGCCGAAGTCCGACGTCATGCGCGGGTCGGTGATCCTGTCGGGTAGCTCGAGGATTCGCGTCACCTCGATTTCGGGCACGCGTGCACGGATGATGCCGTCGACGCCACGCCCGACCGTCCCATGGCCCAAAAGAGCGATGTTCATACAAAACCTCTAACGTACGCTTGCCTACTACGCAATCCGTACAGGATACACCAACGTCCGCTGTCGTGCGCGGCGCATCAAATGCGCTCTGGCCCAATTAGTCCGAGAATTGCCGTATACTACGGTTGTTTTGTCGAACGAGAGCAGGGAGTCCATCGTGGAGACGTTGTATCACAGCACACGTGACGCACAAAGTGTCATGAGCAGCAAGCAAGCAATCCTGGCTGGTATCGCGCCTGACGGGGGACTCTATGTGTCCGATCAGATCGGTACGGTTACCCTCGACGTCACGCAGATATGCGCTCAAGACTATCATGCCACGGCTCGGGTCGTACTCCAGACGCTACTGGGTGACTACAGTGCTCAGGAGGTCTCCGACTGCGTGACGGGAGCCTACGGTAGCCAGTGGGATACCCCTGCCATCACCCCGCTTACACCCATCGGCAATGACTGGCTGCTCGAGCTATATCACGGCCCCACCTGCGCCTTCAAGGACGTAGCCCTGCAGATGCTACCGCGCCTCATGAGCGTTGCGCGCACCACCGAGGGCGACGGCCAAAACGTCATGATTCTAACGGCCACCTCAGGCGATACCGGAAAGGCAGCGCTTGAGGGCTTCGCTGACGTCGCTGGCACCGGCGTGACTGTCTTTTATCCAGACGGTAAAGTCTCGGACGTGCAACGGCTGCAGATGGTCACGCAGCGCGGCGCAAACGTTGCTGTCTGTGGCATCCGCGGCAACTTTGACGACGCCCAGACCGAGGTCAAGGCAATCTTTGCGGACGCAAACCTGCGCGCGCGCCTCGCCAGCGATGGTTGCGTGCTCTCGAGCGCCAATTCCATCAATGTGGGGCGCCTTGTCCCCCAGGTCACCTATTACTTCGACGCATACGCCCAGCTCGCACGTACGGGTGCCATCAAGGCGGGCGATCAGATAGACTTCTGTGTACCGACAGGCAACTTTGGGGACGTTCTCGCTGGCTATTATGCAAAGCTGCTTGGCTTGCCCGTGGGTCAGCTCATCGTAGCCTCGAACGCAAACAACGTGCTCACGGACTTCATCACGACAGGCACCTATGACCGTAGGCGGACCTTCCACAAGACCATCTCGCCTTCCATGGACATCCTCGTCTCCTCAAACCTCGAACGCCTTGTGTACTACCTAAGCGGCGGCGACTGCGAGCTTGTGGCCTCCTACATGGCGGATCTCGCAAGCAAGGGATGCTATACCGTTAACGCAGACATCTTGTCAAAGCTCCAGACAAGCTTCGGCTGTGGATTTGCGGACGATGACGCCACACGCGAGACCATCCGCAATACCTGGGCGGAGCTCGGCGTACTCATTGACACGCACACGGCCGTCGGCAAGGCCGTGGTTGACAAGCTCCCCGCATCTGGACGCCAGCGCGTATGCCTCTCGACGGCATCGCCCTACAAGTTCTGCGCCGACGTCCTCGCCGCACTCGGTGCAGATGTCAACGGCCTTGACGGCTTTGCCTGCATGGACAAGCTCGAGGAACTCACACACACCACCGCGCCGTCCCAGCTCTCTGGTCTGCGCACTGCCAGTGAACGCCATGCGGACGTCTGTGACCGCGCTGAGATGCCTGCGTTCGTGGAAGCTGCTTGCAAGCGAGTCTTCGCATGATCGAGCGTCGCGTCATCACGTACTCGGAGCCTCTCGAGGGGACGCTGCCGCCGCGAGACGAGGGCACCGTGACTGTCCTCGTCCCTGCAACCTCAGCTAACCTCGGCGTTGGCTTCGATGTCATGGGTCTAGCCCTCGATCTCTGGGCTACCTTCACCTTTGAGCCGAGCGACGAACTAGAGATTCGGGGCTGCCTTGCACGATTCGCCAACAAAGACAACCTCGTGTGGGTGGCATATCGTAGGGCCTGCGAGCTACTCGATGCGCCGGCAAGGCCCCTCTCCATATCCATCAACTCGCCGCTTCCTCTATCTGGTGGACTTGGATCGAGTTCAACATGCGTAGTTGCGGGCGTCATAGCAGCGCTGCTCTTTTCGGGACGTCCCTTCGACCGCGCGCAGGCGCTCAATATCGCTACTGCTATCGAGGGGCATCCAGACAATGTGGCTCCCGCCATCTATGGTGGTCTGACCAGCTCTTTCGTAGAGGCAGGCACTGTCTATGCGGCCGTCATGCCTGTCGGCGACAATCTACGCTTCGTGGCCATGGCACCTCCTTATGAGGTGCAGACGGAGGAGGCACGTAAGGCGCTTCCCGACACCGTCTCGCGCCAGACCGCCGTCTGGCAGATGGGTCGTTGTGTGGCAATGGCCGATGCGCTCGAGCGCGGTGACGCTGACCTCATAGCCAAGTCCTGCCACGACAAGTTGCATGAACCTCACCGCATGCTGCTCATCCCTGATTACGACTTGCTGCGCACACGCACCCTCGGGGCTGGTGCCTCAGCGTTCGTGATATCTGGTTCGGGTTCAACGATGCTTGCCATCACCGACGGGGACGAAGCGGCAAGGCGGGTAGAGCGTGCGGTCGATGGTCTCGTTGAGGGTTTGTGGGTAACGACGCTTCGCGCCACGGGAGGTGCCAAGGTCAACCTGCATTCGTAGTCTCAGTTGCGAAGCCGCTTTCTTCGCAGTACGGCATGTGCGATGAGCATCCCCAAGAGTCCTCCAGCCATGTCGATAAGCACGTCAGTCACGCGTGGTGCCCTACCGGGCGAAAAGCCCTGAATGGTTTCGTCAACCACGGGCACACACACCCAGATGGCGAGCACCGTATAAAGAGCAGTACGCGTTGCGCCCCACCATGCTCGTACGCATCCAATCGCAATGCTTGCCAGGACCGCGTACTCGCTGAAGTGTGCCGTTTTGCGGATTACGTGCGTCATGAACCCCTCATCCGTGATTCCGCACATTGCAAAGAACGGCCTCACCAAGAACACAAAGCGAGACGATTCTTCCGCTGAAATTTCCGCCGACATGAGCGAATGTCCCCACACGACGCAGATCCATAGCACCAGCAGCACCGTCCATACTATGCGACTGCGCCTTCTTGCGGTCGCCAACGGCCTATGCCTCCTTAGTCACGGGAGCAAAGTGCTTGCCATGCAACCCATTCTGGGTGTCCTTCGCCCTCTTTGGTACGTTGCCATTGGATCCTTCAACCACGGTGAGGTGAGAACGAGAAAACGCCTTTGCCGCCTCTTTATCCCTGCGTCGCAGCTCTTCCTCATATATCTGCTCGATGCGACGCGCGGGATCAGTCTCCACAACTTGCTCGTCTTTGGCTGCGCGTCCTTCAGGCATCGCATTGAGCTTGCCTAGACAGGGAATGCGCTTCTTGATTATGTTTGCTCGCGTGGCCGAATCCAGCGTGTGCAATACCTGCATGGCATGAGTTCGCTCGAGGTCGTCGCTTGATCTCATGAGGTCACCCGAGCTGTCCCCTCGCTCAAAATGGGGCAGGTCATTCTCGTCAGAAAGTTTCAGCAAGTCGCCAAAGACCGAGTCGACGCTCGCGAGATGATGTTTTGGCCACACCTTAACCTCATTCGATGAATTTGGCTTTGCAAAGTGCTTCCCCACCGGCATAGAAGAGTCCTCTGCGTCCTCTACGAGCACTTCGTCAATCTGCAGGGCATGCTCATTCTTTGGGGTATTGCCACCCACCGACGCAGCCATTTGATCCTCAAGCTCCGTGACCTTCCCCTCAAGGATGCGCAGCTTGCGTTGATGAAGCCCATGAGCAACCAAACCCGTAACCAAAGTCCCCGTCAAAATACCAATGCCATAGCACATTACTGGTGGGGAAGAGACCTCCGCAAGAACCTCGTCCAGCGTGAGCGCATATGCTGATTTTGGCATCGCTACTATTAGACCAGTGATACCAGCCAGTCCCACACGCGTTGCGCCATCGGGACACAGAAGAGCATGATTCGTTTTTGGCTGCATGGTTTGCTCCGTATTGAGTGTGTTTGTGTCAGCCCCATTATAGAGATATAACCGAGTCTGTGCCAAGTGCATTCGTGCATGGTTGCGAATGCGCCGCGAGATGCTTTTGTGCTGTTTGGGGGGTATCCCCAAACAGCACACCAATGCAAGATCATTGCCTGTTTATAGGTAGTCGTTTTGCTGGGCTTTCTTTGCGGAACGAATGAGGAACTCTTGGTTGTTGTCGGTCTGCTTGAGGCCTTTCACCAGAGCCGACTGCGCACGCTCGATGTTGTTCATGTTTGCCAGAACGCGGCGGATGCCCCACACGAAGGGTTGGAGCTCGGCGTCGATGAGTAGCTCCTCGTTACGGGTGCCCGACGCCACGGGATCAATGGCCGGGAAGATACGCTTGTTTGCAAGGTCGCGATCAAGCTTCAGCTCCATGTTGCCCGTGCCCTTGAACTCCTCAAAGATGACCTCGTCCATCTTTGACCCCGTGTCCACAAGGGCCGAAGCGAGGATGGTGAGCGAGCCGCCGCCCTCGATGTTGCGAGCTGCACCGAGAAAACGCTTGGGCGGATAAAGGGCTGCTGAGTCAACGCCACCCGAGAGGATGCGACCGCTAGCGGGTTGTGCCAAATTGTAAGCACGTGCGAGACGAGTTATGGAGTCGAGGACAACGACGACGTCCTCCCCCATCTCTACCAATCGCTTTGCATGCTCGATGACCAGTTCGGATACGGTGGTGTGGTTCTCAGCGGGCATGTCAAAGGTCGAGGCAATAACCTCACCCTTGATGGAGCGTTCCATGTCGGTAACTTCCTCGGGACGTTCGTCAACAAGTAGGCAAAAGAGATGCACTTCTGGGTTGTTTGCCGCGATGGACTGGCAGATGCGCTTGAGGACCGTGGTCTTTCCGGCTTTTGGCGGACTCACGATGAGGCCTCGCTGTCCCTTGCCGATAGGTGCGACCAAGTCTATGGCACGCCCCGTGATGGAATCCTTGCCATGCTCCATAAACAGACGCTCGTCGGGATAAATCGGCGTCAGATCCCTAAAGCGCGGTCGCTTGCGCGCGGCCTCTATCGACATGCCGTTTATCGTCTCAACGCGACCGAGCGGCGGGTATTTGTTGCCCGCACGCGCAGGTGCCAGTGTGCCTTGAATCATATCGCCGGGGCGAAGACCATACTGTCGAATGATCTGCTGGTGAACAAAGGCGTCATCGTCGCCCTTCATGTAGTTTCCGGTGCGCAGGAATCCGTATCCGTCATTCTGCACGTCAAGCACGCCCATAACGCTCCGAAAGCCCTCTGCCTTGGCTGCGGCGTCATAAACGAGGTCCACCAGTTCTGCCTTGCGCTTGCCCGCGACATCTATCTCGAGTTCTATCGCTTTCTTGCGGAGCTCAGCCACCTTCATCTTTTCAAGATCTTCGCGCTTGAGAGAAGGCTCCAGGTTCTGGTCCGGCTGGTTCTGCCTTCTACCGCGACGCCGTCCTTGTTGGCCCTGCTTATTAGGCTGGCCGTTCTTTCCCCGACCTTGGGCGTTGCCGCCCTGACCACCATTCTGCCTGCGGCGTTTCCTCTGATTTCCCTGCTCTTGGGATTGTTGTTGCTCTGGAGAGGCTTGCTGTTCGTGCGATGCCTGATGCCCTTCGGATGGTTGCTGCTCGCTGGAGGTTTGTTGCTCATCCGAGGGCTGTTGCGATTGTTGCCCATCGGATTCTCCGTGCGCGCTATCACCCTGCGCATTTTCCTGGGTACCTTCGCGATGCTTCGCGGCGAACGACCCGTCGTCAGGGACCTCCATAGATAGCTGGGCAGGAGCCTGCCGCACATCTCCCACCTCAGTGGACTGCACGGAATCGTTCGCAACCATCTCGGTATCCTCAGCCATACGCACAACCTTTCTCAGTCATTGCGCGACACTTCGCATAATTTGTACAATGGATGGGAATATAGCTTTTGTCTTATTTGACAGCGCTACATGCGCTCAAGTCCGACATACAATACATCACGCCTGCCGTTTCGTACAGTCCAAATCCACGAACGGCAAATGATATCTATCTACGAAGCAAATTGCAGTCTAAGCCACACATTGGGGGTTACACAATTGGGATAAACCTCAGATGCAGTCAAAATGACAGCGCGTGGGTGCCGCATGCGGCACCCACGCGCTCGGGCATGCATATCGGCTACTATTCGACGCGCGTACGACGTCGTACGACAATGGAATCGATTCTCTTGAATATACCCATGGCGACGTCGCGCCCCTCCTGCGTAAGCTCGATGTCCAAGGATCTCGTAACCGAGCCCTCGGGACGGCTTCGAACCACCAAGCCTTTCTCAGCGAGCGCTGCGACTGACATGGAGACCGTCGGCTGCAAGAATCCCAGACGATCCACGAGCATCGTGACGGTGCAACGTTCTCCTTCGGCTTCAAGCAGGCAAACGAGAACCAGTTCACCTGCCGTGCAGTAAACAGTACCCATCGCGTCTACATACTTGCACATACGCTCTGATGTTATGCGCGCCAGGGGCTGTCCAGCAGGAATCTTCTCGCATGTTAGGCGAGCGAGATTCCTTGCATGCTGCTTCCCCTCCTCAGAGATGCTGCAGACAATATTTCGTCTATCTACGAGCCCCTCACCTCGGTCGATAAAACCTAGGCTTGCCAAGTGATTTGTCCGATGCGTCATCGTTGGTCGCAACGCACCCTGATAGTCAGCTATCTCCGAAGTCTTGACAGGAACGCCGACCGCCTCGAGCCTGCAGAGGATGGCAAATTCCTCGAAGGTAAGGCGACTCGCAGCATCCGCATTCTGTCTCACTAGGTTGTAAGCCCTGCGTATAGACATGTACTCCCGTAGCTCCAAAAGGCCCTCCTACCCAACGGTCCGCTGACGAGTAGTGCAATTATCGAACATTAACACCATACAACATTAAAACTATACGCGTCACTCACTATCGTACATTTGTAATATTGTTTACCTTTTTTTACGCCATTCTCCACAATTCATCTACATTTGTAAAGGTGCGCTCACACCGACGAGCTGCAGACAGATGCCCAAAACGATGCGCACAGCGTCACAGAGCGCAAGACGCGCACGAGAGAGATCCGCATCGAGCGGACGCCCATCTGAGGGAAGCACTTGGCATTGCGTATAGAACGCATGGAACGCACCTGCCAGCTCCTCCGCATAGTGCGTGAGGCGGAAGGGGGCACGGTCGCGTGCACAGCCCTCGACAAGTCCGGGAAACTCGGAAAGCTTGCGCGTGAGGGACAGCTCACTGGCATGCGCCAACAACCCGAGGTCGACGTCAGTGCCCATAACGCCAGATGCAACGGCATCCATGCCTGTAACCTCCGCTTCCTGCGGCGTGACACCCGCCGCACGGCGCAGTATCGAACAAATGCGTGCATGAGCGTATTGGACGTAGTAAACAGGGTTCGTATTGTCTTGACGCTTGGCAAGCTCGATGTCAAAGTCAATCATCTGGTTCGCCGACTTAGAGACAAGCGTGTATCGCGTGGCGTCCGCTCCCACCTCGTGCAAGAGCTCATCGAATGTCACCATGGTGCCCTTGCGTTTCGACATGCGCACTGGCTTTCCGTTGCGCAGAAGGTTGACGAGTTGCCCGAGCAACACCTCAAGTCCACCGGGATAGCCGAGCGCCTCGCATGCAGAGTCCACGCGCTTGATGTAACCATGGTGATCGGCTCCCCAGATGTCAATGACATGATCAACACGTTGGAACTTGTCCCAGTGATAGGCGACGTCAGAGGCGAAGTATGTGTACTCCCCATTGGATTTCACAAGCACTCGGTCTTTGTCGTCTCCAAAGGTCGTTGAGCGGAACCATAGAGCTCCATCCTCGGTGGTGTAGGTGTGACCCATCTGCTCAAGCTTGGCGAACGCACGATGAACCGCATCCATGCCCGACTCGTCATTCACGTAAAGAGAACGCTCGGAAAACCACGTATCGAAGTCGCAGCGCGCCTCGTGGCAGGTCGCACGGATGGAATCAAGCATAAGCTTGTAGCCGCTCTCGCGGAACTCCGCGATGCGCTCGTCTGAGGGAAGCGCGACCCAACGATTGCCACCTTCGCGTGCGAAGTGGAGGGCAAGGTCGATGATATAGTCACCGCCATAGGCGTTACCACCCAGCTCCTCGTTGAAAGCGTCCATATAGGGATGGCCGTCTGGAGACGGACGCTGCTCGAGGGGCAGAGCATCCCAATCTACAGGCTCGGCATCTTCTTCGGAATCGTCATCTCCGTCTAGCATGAACGCCACGCGATCGCGAAGGAGGGTGACACGAGCCTCATCGAGGTCCTGTCCCTTGTCCATGAGTTCCATGAGTTGCAGATAGCGTACACTGATGGACGAGCCAAAGACGTCCATCTGGCTGCCGTGGTCGTTGATGTAGTACTCGCGCTGCACATCGTAGCCAGCGTGCTCCATCACGTTGCATAGTGAATCTCCAAGGGCTGTCCATCGACCGTGACCGATGTGCATGGGACCCACGGGGTTTGCCGAGACGAACTCAACCTGCACACGCTGGCCCGCACCAAAGTCCGAACGTCCGAAGTCGCGCCCCAGCGTGCGTATCTGTCGCACCACGTCGTTGGCGCTCGCGGCATTGAGGTAGAAGTTCATGAAGCCGGGACCTGCGACCTCGACGCGGTCAAGCAGCTCACACGCTGGGATATGCGCAACGATCGCCTCAGCGATGGCGCGTGGCGAGCGGCGAGCGAGCTTTGCGGAACGCATGGCAACGGTGCTTGACCAGTCGCCGTTGTTTGAGTCGGCGGGACGCTCGAACCCAAGGTCGCCGACCTCGAACTCGGGCAGGTCCCCTGCCGATTGCGCTTCAGCAAGCGCATCGTGTACGAGAGTCTCAAGCGTGTCGAGCATGGTGGTTCTCCTTCTTTGCATCCAACAAATACGTGCTTTGACGAGCGGTGCTTATTCCCCCCGCTCTTCGCTGGCCAGACGTTGGCGCAGGTCGGCGAGACCACGCTCCAAGCCCACCGGATAGATTTGGGGGTTAAGGAAGCGCTTGGTCGCCGGATCGAGGTGCATGATGGCCTCCTTGCAGCGCGCGCGAGCCTCCCCAATCGAGTTCTGATTGTCTAGCGGCTCGCCATCAGCCACGATCTGCGTCAGCAGATCCTGGCTCTCGTAGCCTTTGAGGCGATATGTCGCGATGGCATCAATGAGATCAATCATGCAGCCGCGCTCGCCCGTGTCCACCGCGTCGTCTACGATCATGTCGCCCATGGGAACACCGCTCGCGTCTCGGAAGCGCAGCACGCGCTGCACGCCGGGAATCGTGCGTTTGTAAACCTGTTCGGAGAGCTTCATCACTGGTCGCCAAGGCTCATCATTGGACGCACGCGTCGCCGAGAGCTTGTAGACGCCTCCCAAGGCAGGCTGCGGGTCACAGGTGGCCAGCTTGGTTCCCACGCCGAAGCTGTCGATGGGTGCTCCCTGCGCAAAGAGCGACTGTATGGTGTATTCGTCAAGGTCATTGGAGACCGAGATCTTCACATAGGGCAGCCCAGCCTCATCGAAGGCGGTACGCGTGTCTTTCGAGAGACGTGCGAGGTCACCTGAGTCGATGCGGATGGCGGAGAGTCGCTCGCCTGCGTCCTCCATCTCCTTCGCGACGACTATGGCATTCTGTATGCCCTGATGAACGTCGTAGGTGTCGAGCAAGAGACAACAGTTCTTTGGGCTTGACTTCGCGAAGGCGCGGAAAGCGTCAATCTCTGTGGGAAACGCCATCACCCAGGAGTGCGCATGCGTGCCAAATACGGGAATGCCATAGATCTTTCCAGCAAGCACGTTAGACGTGGAGGCGCATCCACCGATGAAGGACGCCCTGGCAACTGCGAGGCCACCATCGTGGCCCTGGGCACGTCTCAGGCCGAAGTCCGAGACGGGGTGGCCCTCAGCCGCATACACCACGCGTGCCGCCTTGGTGGCCACAAGCGTCTGGAAGTTCACGAGGTTCAGCAGGGCTGTCTCAAGTAGCTGACATTCGATGATGGGACCCTGCACACGTACCATGGGTTCGCGCGGAAAGACGAGGTCGCCCTCTGGCACTGCCCACACATCAAGGTGAGGACGAAAGTCGCGCAGGTAGTCGAGAAAGGCCGCGCGAAACATGGGACCTCCACCTGGCGCCTTCACTGACGCAAGGTAGCTGATGCTCTCGTCATCGAAGCGCATGTTTTGTACAAGCTCGGCAATCTGTCCTATTCCACAGGCAACGGCATATCCACCACCGAAGGGGTTCTCCCGAAAGAACACATTGAAACAGCCCTGAGCATCCATGAGCCCCGACTCAAAGAATCCCTGAGC
Organism: uncultured Coriobacteriaceae bacterium; assembly: GCA_902766445.1. Classification (GTDB taxonomy): domain Bacteria; phylum Actinomycetota; class Coriobacteriia; order Coriobacteriales; family Atopobiaceae; genus RUG440. The sequence goes on along the minus strand of CACXDP010000088.1, from coordinate 20,584 downwards.
CATCGTGAGCTCGTACAGGTCGGTGTTGAGCGCGACGTCCGTGGGGACTGTGCGGTCAGTGAGTGCCATAGATAAGTCCTCCTCTTGATGTGAGAGATAGAAATTTCAATATAGCACTCTGCTAATCACTTGTAACACAGAACCCCTTCCCACGTAACACCTCTGAAAAGCACATGAAACGAGAGAAGGGCCATTAGGGGTACTCCTCAATGCCCTGCCCCACCCGCTAAGCGGGAGCAAAGAAGATCAGCACCACGGCAACGATCACGGCGATGGCGACGACGGCAAGTACGACCTTTTGCCCCACGGGCATCGAAAGGTCGTCTCCCGGCTCCATGAGCCGTCGCGCCCGCTCCTCTTGCGCTGTTGCTTGTCCTTGGGCACCACGCTCCTCGCGTAGGCGCTGCAACTCTGCTCGCTCACGACGCGCCTGCTCGGCCTCCTCGCGGGCAGCTTTCTCGGCGCGAAGCTGCTCCAGCTCAGCGCGCTCCTCGGCACTCAGCGGCGTAGTGTCATCTGTCATGGCTCCCCCTTGTAAGCAGCTTATGATTCGTCATCCAATAGGTCCTCCACGAAGCCCACGCGGTAGTTCACAAACACTGCCTCACCTGCCTCCTGTGTGGCATCGAGGTCCACGTCCGTGACGATTCGAAAGTCGTGGTCGCCCTCCGCGTCAGCAAAGATCTGGCGGGCATGCCATACGTGGCTGCGCTCCTCATCCGCAGCATCAATCTCAAAGAACTGAGTTGAGCGCGCGTTGCCGTCGAGCAGAACGTCTTCGTGCTCGTCATAGAATGCGTCCAGCGCCTGACGCCAGCGCTGCGCAGGCCAGCCCCAGTCAGCATCAAGCTCTCCCAAGGCTTTCCAGTCGTCGTGGGCCGCCAGACGCACGCGAGCGAAGAGCGCGTTGCGTACGAGGAGCGTGACGGCACGACGGTCGGCCACTACGGCGTCGGGAGCCAAAGGCGGAGCCACCGCATCCTCGTCGAGCTGCCCCGAGCGTGCCCACTCGTCCACGAGACTGGAGTCTACCGAGCGGATGACGAGCCCCAACCATGCGATTATGTCTTCCAGCCGTTCGTCACGGGCCTCGATGGGCAGCGTGCGCGAGAGGCTTCGATACGCCTCCGAGAGGTATCGCAGAAGGATACCTTCCGCCCGTGCGATATTGCAACGCTGAATGTAGCCCTTGAAGTCGGAGGCCGCCTCGAGCATGTCGCGCAGCACGGACTTAGGCATCGGCTCGTAATCGTTGGCCCAGGGAACCTTCTCGCAATAGGTCGCGAACGCAGCCGAGATGAGTTCCTCAAGTGGTTTCGGATAGGTGACCTCCTGGATGCGCTCGATTCGCTCATCGTAGTCCACACCATCAGCCTTCATGCACGCCATGGCCTCGTTGCGCGCTGCCTTTTCTTGGGCCCTTAGGATCTGGTAAGGCTGCTCAAGCGTAGCCTCGACGAGCGAAATGACGTCTAGTGCATAGGTTTCGGATTCGCGGTCGATGAGCTCAATAGCTGCGAGCAGAAAAGGCGAGAGCGGCTGATCAAGCGCGAAGTCCGTCGGCACGTCCACCGTTGTGGAGAAGTATACGCTCCCGTCGGCGCCTTCCTCGCGCACCACGACGCCCGCATCCATAAGGGTTGCAAATATCTCATCCGCGCGCGTGCGCAGGGACTCCTTCTGTTCCTCGGTTTGCATGGAGGCGTCGATGAGCTCGCGCACGCGCGTCCATGCATCTCCGCCTTGGCTCACCTCCGCCAACACCATGGAGTGCGAAACCTTGAGACGAGGTCGCAGAGGCTCGGGCTGTGCCTCGACGAGCCGTTCAAAGGTCTTTTTGTTCCAGCCGACGAAGCCCTCGGGCGGCTTGCGCGTCTTGACTCTGCGCGCGAGTCTGGGATCGCCACCTGCTTTTGCAAGAGCTTTTGCCCGCTCAACGTCATACTCCGTAGCTTGTACGAGAACCACGCCTTCCGTGTCGAAGCCCGCCCGCCCCGCGCGACCCGCCACCTGATGAAACTCACGTGCGTTGAGTCGGCGCTGTCGCGTGCCATCGTACTTGGCGAGTGCCGTGAGCAGCACGGTGTGGATGGGAACGTTGATACCCACGCCTAGCGTGTCGGTTCCGCAAATGACCGGAAGCAAGCCCTGCTGTGCGAGTTTCTCTACCAGCAAACGATATCTGGGCAGCATGCCTGCGTGATGAACGCCCACGCCCATGAGCAAAAGGCGCTTCAGAATCTTGCCGAATGCCGTAGAGAAGCGCGTCTCCTTGCAAGCCTCGCGCAGGGCGTTTCTCTGGGCACGGTCGGATACGCCAAAACTCGCGAGGGCCTGGGCACTCTTTAGCGCTGCGTCCTGGGCGAAATGGACGACATAGATAGGCGCGTCACCATTGCGTAGTGCGAGCTCGACCGTGGCCTCGAGGGGCGTCTCTACGAACTCATATGACAGGGGAACGGGGCGTGGAGCGTCGAGTACCATGTCCACATCAGTCGAGGTCTGTCGTTCTACGAGCTCGGCTATGGCTGTCATGTCACCCAAGGTAGCGCTCATGAGCAGGAACTTCGTGCGCGCGAGGGTGAGCAGTGGCACCTGCCAAGCCCAACCACGATCTGGGTCACCGAAATAGTGGAACTCGTCCATCGCAACCCATGCGACGCTCGTGTCCTCCCCCTCGCGCAGGGCCTGATTTGCCAAAATCTCTGCCGTGCAGCAGATGATAGGCGCGTCGGCGTTGATGGAAACATCACCAGTAATCATGCCCACGAGATCGCGACCAAAGACCTCGACGAGGTCAAAGAACTTCTCCGACACGAGCGCTTTGATGGGCGCCGTGTAGTAGGCGGTGTAGTCGGCGCATAGCGCCATGAAGCACATGCCCACTGCGACCAGAGACTTGCCCGATCCTGTAGGCGTACCGAGTATCACGTGGTTGCCCATCGCAAGGGAGAGCAGGGCTTCTTCTTGGTGGTCCCACAACTCGACGTCGCGCGCCTCAAGCCACTCCATAAAGAGCTCAAGCGCCTCCTCGCCCTCGAGTGGCTCCTCCCCCGCCAAGAAGTCGGGGGCAAGCATACCGAGGGAGCCAGGGGCAAAGGGATCGGGAATGGACACTGTTCCTCCTCGCTGCGGGATAAGCAAATTGAGCGGCCGTAATTGCTCACGTAAGAACAATGACGGCCGCTCCTTCACCGACGAATAACGTTGCGTTAGTTCACCTGTACCAAGGTATAGACCTCTTGGTCGAATTCCTTGGCAATGATTTGACGTGGCTTGAGGAATGCGAGCTCGAGGAGGAAGGAGAATCCCACCAGTTCTGCCCCTGTTTCCTCGACGAGCCTTGCTGTCGCCATCGCAGTGCCGGCAGTTGCCACGAGGTCGTCCACGATGAGAACGCGGTCTCCCGGGCCGAGCGCATCGCGATGAATCTCCAGCTCGTCAGTACCGTACTCGAGCGCATACTTCGCACTGTAGACCGCGCGCGGGAGCTTGCCCGGCTTTCGTGCGGGGACGAATCCCGCACCGAGGCGATACGCCACGGGAGCACCCACGAGGAAGCCACGTGCTTCAGCGCCGACCACTTTCGTGATGCCAGCTTTGAGGAAATGGTCCGAGATGTCGTCAATCACAGCCGCAAGTCCCTGCTCGTCGGCGAGCAACGGTGTGATGTCCTTAAAAATCACGCCGGGCTCGGGATAATCAAGGATATCAACGATCAGATCTTCGTAGTTCATGAGTGGCATGACAGTACCTTTCCCCTAGTTCCTTTGATCCTTGGACGTGCCCCGAAGGCTACGTCGTATCAGCGTCTCACGAACGTTGTTCGTCAGCACGATCATGCGCGTCAGGGCCTGCGCATAACGCTCGCGTTGTTCGTCCGTAGGGGTAGAGCTTCCGGACGCACTTGCCCCAAAGACCGTGAGAGCCTGCTCGAACATGCCGCTCTCTCGGTTGGCGGCTTGGACGTATTGGCGCAGGTTGCGCGGTCCGATGCCAAACTGCCTCAGTTCCTCGCAGGTGCGTATGAGGGGGAAATCCCGGCCATCTACCAGGCTGCGCCCATGCGGAGAAGTGCGCATGCTGATGACACCCGCCTCCGAGAGCTCGCGCACGAACCCCACGGAGACGCCTAACAGCTCTGGCATCCTGCTGATGGGATGGTACTTCTGGAGTAGCTCTTCGCTGTCGGGACTGCTCGTAGTCATGCGCGGTGCCGTGGGTGTCGTTGGAACCCACGCAGCCCCCTTCTGTACCTCCGTTATCGTAGAGACGAGCCCAGCATCACTCTTTGCCAGTTCCTCTTTGATGACCTGAAGCGGCATGAAACGGTTCTTTTGGAGGAAGAGTATCGTCTCCAACCGCCGCACATCGTGCTGCGAATAGAGACGATACCCGCCTGGTGTACGAGAGGGCGTAATCAATCCCTCGTCCTCCAAATAGCGCACCTTCGACACCGAAAGGTCTGGATATTGCGTCTGGAGGCGCTTAACGACCTTGCCAATGGTCAGATAGCCCGCATCTGGCATGACCTACCCCGTCTTCACGCGCTTAGAGCGCCGATTGGTGTGAAACACCATGCGGAACGTCCCAATCTGAATCGTAGACCCATCCTTGAGCACCGCACGATTGACGATAGCACCGTCGACCCATGTGCCGTTGAGCGACCCCAAGTCCTCGACAGTGGCAAACCCAGAGGAAATGCCCGAGAGGTCGATACGCGCGTGATGTCGAGAGACCGTCATGTCGTTGAGAAAGACGCTGTTCTTTGGATCGCGACCCAATGTGATGGTGTTGTCGTCAAGGTCAAAGCTTTCCCCCGCCATCGGTCCCTTCACGATGGTGATGGATGGCTTCGCCTGAATCGACCCACCCATGAGATCGGGTATCGTCGCGTCCGCAGAAGGCATGCGGAAGACCTCTGTGGCACCCATTCCTGACTTCGTGGGTTGCATACGTTCATCTCCCCTCTGTCCGACAGAACCATACCATAATACTCCTATCTACACGCAACGCAGTCCATCTCCACGAGAGCCCCCATGGGAAGGGCAGATACTGCCACGACCGAACGTGCGGGGGCTGGCTGGAGGAACCGCCTTGCGTAGACTTCATTCATCTCCTCAACGTCGTCGATATTGGTGAGGTAGACGGTGGTCTGAGCGACGTCCGACAAGGTGCAGTCAACCTGCTCGAGAATGATCTCGATCACGTCAATCGTACGCTCCGTCTGCTCAGCCACGGTAGTGCCTATGAGCCTTGAAGGATCGTCGGGATCCCATGCAAGCTGTCCCGAGGCAAAGACGAGTCTGCCAGCGGTTGTACCCTGCGAATACGGACCTATGGCCTCGGGAACGCCCAGACCGTTGATGGCATACTTCATGAAGCGCCTCGCTCTCCCCCACTGTCATGTACTCGAATCCCACGCGCACCGACGAACGTTTCATCCGCACGCACAAGACCTGCCGCCTCAAGCGTCGATGCATCCATTCGCAACGAGTCGCCAGCCACGAGGGACGCAGTCCATGGAAGTGCCTCCCGTCCAAGAATCCTCAACGCCTTGCGGCCGACTGGCGTCACCTGTCCGAAGGACAGGATGCTCCTCCATAGCGTAACGGCATGTACGGGCGGGACGAGCACGACGTAGGCAGGATAGTCTCCAAGGTCTCGTCGGGCGACTATGCAGGGTATGCGGTCGAGTGCACATGACGATATGCAGCCATTTGCTGGCAAGTCCTTGGCACTGGTTACATAATCGGCTAGGACCTCGATGGCTTCTCTTCCCCAGAGGAGCAGCGCCACATGTGCTCCGCTCGCATCTTCGCTACCAAGTCCGGCAAACGGTCTCTCGCCACCTTGATCCACCGACCCCAAAAACGAGAGCCATGCAGCCAGAACCTCCGAGCGTTCCCAGAGGTCAGCGCATACGTATTCTCGGTCACCCGTGCGAGCAAGCAAGGGCACAGAGGCCACCGCGCCATCACCCGTAAGCACCGCCTCGAATGCACATTCGCCAACCGCAAGGCGTTTGCCCGCAAAAGCGGCCTCGGCGAAGCTCACAACAGGATCACCCCAGAGGACCAAGACCTGCGCATCGCTCACGTCGCCCAGCACACAACCTTGCTCGAGCGTGGCTACGAGGTCAGCCCCCTGCGGCTCGCCGTGATAGCGCAGAACCGAACGTCCCTCGCCGAAACGAGCACCGAGCAGCATATGTTCGCCGTAGAGCGCCGACTGTGCGCCTCGCTTGGCGCCATCTCTAGGCATTAGTCGCCGACCTTCCCAGCATGGTGGCGTCTGTAAAGAGCGGCAGTGTAAACACTGGCCATGCCGATACGCGTACGGGCATGCTACGCGTCGCATAAACAGCCTGCCCCATCGTGCGCCCACCCTGATTCCAAGATGACCACCCATAGGGCGTTTCCGTAGCAAGCAGCCGGCCCGGACGCGTAAGCACGCTCTCATAGGAGGCAGGACCTCCATCAGGCCATACTGTACCCCTCGCGTCATTGGCCGACGATATCACCACGTCATAGCCCAAGTCGAGCGCATACGGATGCACGCGAACCGCCCAGGCATCCTCCGAGATCTGCCTTTCGCCAAAGTGCGCATATGCCCAGTCCATAAGCGTCGCAGTGTCGTTAAAGCGTCCCTCTGCGGTCGAACAACCAAGTACGGCCGTATAGACCTGCAAGCTTCCCCTACCCGAAGCTCCCGTGAAGGTGAACGCTTCCGCATAGCCCGTCTTTACCCCGCGAATCCCGCGATAGGTGCCCAGAAGAACGTCCGTGGACTGAAATACCGCCTTCTCGCCATGCAAGGGGATCTCCACACTATGAAGACCCACTGTCTGAGCGATGAAGGGGTAATTTTCCATGGCATAGCAGCTGAGACGCGCAAGGTCATTCGCACAGACATAGTGTCCGTCCTCGTCAATGCCATGCGGGTTCATGAAGTGAGAGTTCGTCATGCCTATCTCGGCTGCCTTGGCGTTCATGAGGTCGGCAAAGGCGGGTATGGAACCGGCCACATACCGTGCGACATTGTAGGCGGCGTCGTTTGCAGAATACACAAGCATTACGCGCAGCATGTCCCTCAAGACCGCCTTCTCGCCGTTGGCAAAGTCTGCCATCTGGGCCTCAGGGCCGAGGTCTGGCGCGACAAGCGTTACTTCGTCATCAAGCGATATGCCGTTCTTGAGCGCGTCGAGCGCCACCACGGCCGTCATGACTTTGGTGGTGGATGCTGGTGACATCCGCTGGTCGCCGTTCTTTTGCCAGAGGATGTTGCCCCCTCCGTCGACGATGGCAGCACCCTGCGCCTCGGCAAGCGGAGGTGCTGGCGCAGCGGCAAGAGCGGCCATCCTGGCAGCCTCGGCCTCGGGATCGTACACTTGCTCCCCTGCCGGTTGCACGGCTTGGCCGTCAGTCGCTGTCGGGTTGACGACCCCGGGATCGACCTGGGGCTCCGCAATTCCGCCATCGTCGATAACAACGTCGTAGACTTCCATGCCGGGGTCGTATTCCTCGGCCATAGCCTGCAATACACCTGCTTGGGTACAAGTACCCGCGAGTATCAGTCCAAGTACGGCGCGCGTCGCCCCTCTGGCGAGACGTGAACCAATCATATGTCACTCACCTTCCGACTTGCTGTCAAGAACCCGGCGTCTGATGCGCAGACCCCTGTAGTAATAGAGCACGGCGGCAATCGCCGAGCAGGCAACTCCTGCGTAGACGGCAAATATCCCCACGGCACAGCTCTCGCCATTAAAACCAGGCAGCCACGCCACATCCGTCAACCCGAAGCCCTCCACCTGCGGAGCACCAATCAAGAGATCCACGAATCCGCTCATGAGCAATGCCGTTGCAGCCTTGCCCACGTACGTGACGTCGAGAGGGCGCGTCTGGTACATGCGTAGCCACATGGCACCCGCCGCCAGGATGATGTCGCGGCCCACGACAAACACGGTGACCCATACCGGGAGCTCACCCGTAACCATGAGGCCAATCACGCCTGTGAATAGCAGCACGCGATCCATGATGGGATCCATGACCTTACCAAGCCAGCTCACCGTCTGGGTCCGCCGCGCTATCTGGCCGTCCAGGAAATCCGTGCAGGCTGCCACTGCATAGAGCGTGAGCGCTAGGGACCTCATGGAGGAATCCTGCCCCACAAAGAGGACGAGGAACGCCAGCGTAAAGAGGAACCTACAGAACGTGACGACGTTCGCTACCGTAAGCACCGCATGGGAAGGATTCTCTGACGTTCCCAACGGAGCTGATGCGGTACCGCTCTCCTGGAGTGCTGCCGCATCGGGAGCTACAACCCCCTTGATTGTGGACTTTGCTCTTTCTGTGCGTTCGCTCACGTGCGTGGATAGCCTTTCGATGACGCCTTGCAAGTCAATCATTCTAGCGCAACACGCGCGCTCGTGGACCATTGGCAGCACAATTGTGATTCTTTCACTCATGCCGCCAAATAATACCGGATTGCAGGGTGCTATTCGTCGGCAAGCAGGGCAAGCGACGTGCTCGCCACAACCGCCTCCGAGGGTGGAGCATACGTGCAGAACGGCGTTCCCGTCCTGTCAGTGGTGCCAAGTATCCCCACCTCACGTCCTGCCGGCGTTGGGCGCCAGCCCTTGTGCACCCCCTGGTCAGAGACGCGCTCGATTAGTCCGACCTGCTCCAAGGCCAAGTTTACCGCCGATGTGGATGGTTGCAGGGGCAGGTCCCCTCGTGCTACCAGCTTCCGAAGAAGCGCCGTAAGCGAGAGTGGTTTTGCTCTCAGGTCTACCTCGAGCCTGCGGCGAGTCTCGTCGTCCATATGCTTCGGATTCGTGAGCGGATTGGGCCTCTTCCGCAGCCCGCCCGAGCGAATCACTGAGTAGAGCCTGCCTACCATGGTAGCCCTTCGCAGGTATGTGAGCGCCGCGGGGTCATCACTTTTTGTCCAAGCTCCTCCCCAAAAGAGCACGATTGCATCAAGCGCGCATGCCGTGAGAGACGCCATGATGCTTGATGCATCGCAAGCGCAGTCCCCCGCATATGCCGCGGGACCACAGGTGGCGCTCGCCAGGACGACAGGCCAGCGGCGCATGCCCACGTCACTCAGCGCCACTATCTCGATGGCATCCTGGGGAAGCTCCTTGATGTCAGCGAGCGTCTTCGACAGCAGACGTGTCTGCGCGCGGTAGGCGCTCACAACCGCGATGGGCACACCATCGTATGCCTCATACCGCTCATGTAGCTGTCTTCCGTGCTTGCTGAGCCAACGAACCAATGCCAATGCCTCTGCACGATTTGTACGACTCGCACCGACTTGCTGCCAGGACGAATCGGGCACGAGCACGTGCGAGAGGGCGGGGACGATTCCAAGCAGTGGGTACGAGGGATCGTCTGCGCTGTTTGAGGGGATGCGAGCCGTGCGCAGCGGCTCATCCGGGCACAGGTCGCTGCGCAGATCTGCCAGCTCCCCGTAGGCTCCAATACCCTCGTAGAGGCTTGTACGGGTAACGCCGTCGCTGGTGATGAGAGCACGCATCAGGGAGGAGCGTCCCGACGCCGAAAGCCCAGCCTCCACCATCTGTGGCCATGCGTCACCAAGTACCTTCGCCGCATAGACCTCGTCAGAGGTTCGTCCCTGCGGCTGCTGGGGTCCAAGGCTCGAGCCAGTGCCCATCACCATTGCCCGATTCGTACCGCTGAGCACGGCGACTCCGCTAGCCACGTCTAGCAAGTCTGCGTCAAGGGCGACGACAAGGTCAGCCGGGGGTGCTGCCGATGCGCCTCGCGTTCCTACGAGGTCATGCATCGCAGCAGCGGCGAGGTTCTGTGACACGAGCCGTACGGGACAGAGGTTTGCCACTGCCCTCCATGAAACGACGCCGCCCCCGCAGAGTACGTTGCGCGCGACGTCGCCACGCTGTCCAAGCAAAAGCCAGCGGGCTTCGTACGCATGCACAGCGAGCCAAAACTCAGCCGGCCTCACCGTCTGGTCCAAAATTTCGTCGAGGCGGCGCATCGATACGTCACGCCCGTCTATGGTTGCTGAGAGACGTTGCGACTGAGCCATCGTGAGTCCGCACAGCGCATGGAGACGCGCGACCGTGCTAGCACAGCGCTGTCCATCATCGACTGAGGCACGGGCGCGACGGCTGAGGTCCGTCGTCGTCTGACGCAGCAGGTCTATGGCCTCTTCTATACGTCGAAGTTCCTTGCGATACGCCGTACACACCTCACTCAGGAGCTTGCAGCCTTGAGCTAGAGTCTCTTCCGGAAGCGCATTCGCGGATATGATGTCGAGCTGGTCTGCGTCGAGCCATCCCATGGCGGCACGCCTCGTGGGTTGCGGGTTCTCCTGGGCAAGCCGCTCCCACTTGCGGAGGATATCGCGGGTGTGCTTGTGATCCTCCCGCAGGGAGCCGATCTTGCGTAGCAAGGCATCACGCTCCTTGAGTAACTCGGCAGCACGACACACGTTCGCATAGGCGTCGATTAGCTCGCAGCGGTCCTGGTCAATGCGACGAAGACGCTCAGATAGCATCTCGGCAGCATCCCCCACATCGCGGATTCTTTGCCCGAGGAACCCAGACGCACAGTCTAGAAAATAGGTACAAGCCTGCGGCACATACCAGGACTCTGCATAGGTGATGACATCACCCATGAGAGGGTGTCCTAAGCGACTCACCAGAGAGCCCGATTCCGGTCTGGCAGATTCGACGGCGAGCTGTGTCGTACAAATCGTAGGAAGTGGCCCGAGGATTCGCCGAGCCTCCGACCCATCGCTTGCCGCGGCAATGCGCGGTAGCCAACGCGAGCGGAGTGCGGTCTGGCCTGCAGCGGGACGAGACGAGAGCAGAGACTCCATTCCCTCGAGGGTCGTGTCGGCCGCAACGCAGAGCATGACAGGCGCAGCATCTCCTCTAAGGGCGCGTTCGGTCAGATGGTTTGCCATGGCTGCAAGCGATACCGCCAGTGAGTTCGTGCCCTTTGGCGCGCGCATGGCGATGAGGTCGCCGTCGTGCTGACGTGTGAAGGCGATGAGGGCCGATTTGTCGCCCTGCCCTAGTGTCGGCATATGGTCAGGAATCCCACAAAGAAGCTTTGGCTCTAGAAGCTCGTCCTGGGGCAGGTCATTCCCCCGCTCACCCTCCTCGTCAGTCGTGGGCATACCAAGTAGTTTGCGCACTGGTCCGGTGAGGCAACCCGGTCCATCTGAGTCGCATTCCCTAGCCCATACATCGAGCAGGGACGAAGCACTCGCAAGCGCATCAGGAGACTCCCAGATGCGCATGAGGATAGGGGCACTCCGCACGATCCCATTCGCATTTGCGTCCGACTCGATACCGCATACGGCATCGAACGTTGCTGACGCACGCTCAACGGCAAAGCGCCAACTCCCGTCATCGGGTAAGTCCGACATGCCTTCCTGATGCGCACGAAATGCATCAAGAGCGCAGACAGTGGGAACGTCCGCCTTCGTCCCATCCGCGGCAAAGCGGCGCCACGGTATCCAAGCGCTGGCATGTACATCCGGTCTGAGGGACCCTCCCACGTCCAATGTCCCTGGCATGAGCAACAAAGGCATGCGAGGCGCTTCATCCTCGGGAACAAACCAACGTAGGCACACGACGATAGGCACCGGTCGCTCACCGTATGGTACATCGGGACACAAGCTTGCATAGGCTTCGAGAACCTCACGAGTGACGTCTACATCGAGCTGACCCGTGACGAGCGCCTCGTCCCCGAGCTCCCAGAGCTGATCTTCTTCGTCGAAGGGCACGTCATCCCTCCCGCCGAAGCGCGCGGCGTTCGAGAGATAGTGCAAAACCATGCCTGTGTCAATCATGCGCCTTACCCCCAAGGTCCATATGAGCTGCATTGGGCGAAATCGCACACCATCCTAGCAGATGCGCGAACACGCAGGGTCTCTCATATCTCAGTCCATTATCAGACTCTCCAAGGTCTCAAAGAGGATATCGGGTTGCACGGGCTTGCTAAGATGCGCATCGAGACCAGCTTGCAGACTTCTCTGCACGTCTTCGTCGAAGGCATTTGCGGTGAGCGCGATGATGGGTATCGTTTTTGCATCGGCTCGATCCATCGCGCGAATGGTTCGCGCGGCCTCGAGACCGTCCATCTCTGGCATGCGCATGTCCATGAGTATCGCATCATAGTGACCTTCGGAAGCCTCGGCGAACTTCTCGACGGCTATGCGTCCGTTTTCGGCAATGTCGGCCTTGATGCCACGCATCTCGAGGACCATCTCCATGATTTCCGCGTTTACCTCGACGTCCTCGGCAAGCAGGACATGCCGGCCCTCGAGCTCTACCTTGTGAGCCTGCGCCATGTCCAACGTGCCCTTACGAATTAATGCCGACCTGAACTCCTCAAGCACCGTGGCGGCAAAGAGCGGCTTGGGAATGAAGCAGTCCACGCCCGCATGCATAGCCTCCTCCAGCACATCGTCCCACTTATATGCCGTGAGGATGATGATGGCCGACTCGTCGCCCACGATGGCACGAATCTGACGTGTGGTCTCCACGCCGTCCATATCCGGCATCTGCCAGTCCACGAGAATCAGGTTGTACGGCTCTCGACGTGCGTGACGCAGCCGCACCTTCTCGACGGCGAGGTAACCACTCTCCGCAATCTCCGACTCGATGCCCGCGCTCTGCAGCACAAGTCTGGCATGTTCGCAGGCAACAGGATCGTCGTCCACGACAAGAACGCTCATCTGATGAGGATCAATCTCGACGTCATCGAGCAGACTCCCCTTCTGTGAATCCGTCAGTGTAACAGTCACGATGAAGGTCGTTCCTTCGCCCTTGACGCTCGTCACGTGGATGTTGCCGTTCATCAGCTCCACGATGTTCTTTGTGATGGCGAGTCCAAGACCCGAGCTACCGTATTTGTTCGTGCTCGACGAGTCCTCTTGAGCAAAGGTGTCAAAGATGTGCGGCAGGAAGTCCGTGCTCATGCCGATGCCTGTGTCGCGAATCGCGAATCGCAGCGTGGACTTTCCGTCAAAGCGCGCCGTGCGTTCCAGCTCAAGTTCTACCTCACCGCCCTCGGGGGTGAACTTCACTGCGTTGCCCAGGATGTTTATGAGAACCTGGCGAAGCTTCATCTCGTCGCCGATGTATGCCCCGTCCACCTCGCCGTTTATATGGCACTGATAGCTGAGGCCCTTGTCCTGACACTGGCCGCTGAACATCGTATTGATGGACTCAAGCAGGCGCGAGAACGAGAACTCCTCGTTCTTGAGCATCATGCGACCCGACTCAATGCGGCTCATGTCGAGGATGTCGTTGATCAGGGACAGCAGGTGCTCGGCCGAATCGCCAATCTTTTCGAGATAGCCCCGCGTAACCTCGGGCGTTTCGGGGTCGTTGAGAGCGATGTTGTCGAGGCCGATGATGGCGTTCATCGGGGTACGAATCTCGTGGCTCATGTTCGACAGGAATGCGGTCTTTGCCTGGTTAGCCCGCTCGGCAGCCTCGAGCGCATCGGCAAGCGCGTGGTTCTGCGCTAGCTGGGCACGGGTCTCGGCGTCAACATCCGTGAAACAAGCGCCGACGCTATGCACGAGATGGTCATCACGATCCTCGGGGTGTCGCACGCCGGCGATGCGAGCCATTTCGTAGGTCTCACGTCCGTGTCGGGAGACCATGTAACGATAGGAGATGACACGACTGTCGCTCAGGCCTTTTCGCACGGACTCGGGATCCACGAAGTCCAAGAAGTCTTTACGATACGCCTCACAAACGTAGGCATTCGCATATGCGGTTACCGCGTCATGGTAGGAGAAGTGCTCGCCCTCTGCCAAACCATGCTCGAGGTCGGCATGCGATTGGTAACACACGCCATCATCGGCGTCAAGGTCTATGTAGTAGACACTCCAGTAGTCCGAGGATAGGGCTGAGATGAGCTTGTCCTGCTCCTCGGAGCTTCGTCGTTCCTCGAGCAGCTGTTCCTGAAGAAGCAGGCGCTGCTCAAGCTCCTGGTTGCGTGCGCGGTTCTCTGCCTCGGCAGTCTCCTTCTCGAGGAGAAGCCGCGCGCTTTGACGGGTCTGCAAGACGATGAAGGCAAATAGCACGACGATTGCCGCGACCGTAAGCGCGGTCTGAACGAGATTGCGCGCAATGATGCCATTTGTCACAGAGCCTATCTGCTCGCTGATGACGCTTTCGCGAATGAGGTAGGTAAGCAGCCAGTCTGTGCCCTCTATTGGCACATAGCTTAGCGTCTCCTGAATGCCGTCATAGGTAAAGGTGACGACGCCGCGTTTCAGCGAACTAAACTCGTGGATAAAACGATCATAGCTGTAGTCACCCTCGAACTGGGCATGCTCCATGGCCTCGATGAGGTTGTCCTCGTCAGCGAGACCGCCGAGCACCGTGTCGCTCAACGCGATGCCATCAGTGGTATAGATGTTGCAGAAGGTGGCATCCCCTTCGCTTGACTCCATCGAGACACCCGAGAGCATTTCCTTCATGTCGATTTCCATGAAGCAGACGTTCAGCGTATGCCCCTCGAAGGCGATGCTCACGGGAACTGCGATGATGACCTTCTTTTCCGTAGACCGTAGATTGAGAATCGAGATTTCAGGCTCAGTAAGCGTGACATGATCGAACTGATAGTCATCGATGTTCGTCTGCGGACCGAGGGCCGTATAGATGAGGCCGTTCTCATCGACGAAGGCGAATCGATCGAGATTGTAGAGTCGTTTCATGCGGATCTGATAAGCTTGCAGGTGCTTGAGGTCGCTTAAGTCCTCACTCGTCATGAGCTCGATGGCGACCTGTATGACGTCAATCTTGTTTTGGAGGTTAGAGGCAACGACCTGCTCGCGTCGTCCGGCGAGCTCGTCAAGGTAGAGCAGGCTCACGGAATGAACGGCTTCGTTGGTGTCGTCCGCCGCCCGTCGGCCCGACCATATGGTTCCCAGTAGGAATAGGGCAACTACGATGATGCCACCCACGATTGCCACAATCGTCGTGCTGCTTCGGCCCGCGCTTTTGCCTCTCATGAGCCCTCCCCTTCACGCTATCGCTAATCCCGGCAAGTATACGCCCTTGCTGGGACGGTTTTGCATTCCTAATGTCTGGCTATCGTTGCTTCGCTGTCATGGTGCGGCTCGCCCAGCGCTCACCGCACGTACTTGGAGAGTACCTGAGCCAACGCTTCGATGTCGATGGGCTTCGCGATGTGGTCATTCATGCCGGCTTTCTTGCTACTCATAACGTCCTCGGTAAAGGCGTTGGCTGACATGGCGACGATGGGAATGTCTTTGGCATACGCTCGATCCATGGCCCTGATGGTCTTCGTCGCCTCGTATCCGTCCATGACAGGCATGCGGATGTCCGACAAGATCATGGCGTAGTACCCGTCGGGGGAAGCCTCAAACATCCTGACTGCCTCGGAGCCGTCCTTCGCCCAGTCCACCTCTAGTCCGGTCATCTCCAAGAAATCCCTCGCTATCTCCGCGTTGATCTCCTGGTCTTCGGCCAGTAGGATTCGGTAACCATCGAGATTGAGCTCCTCGAGGTCGTGCAGCGCCGCGTCCGAATCAAGAGCCGCGGACTGCTTGTTGACAAGCGAGTCAAACAGCGTCGCAAGCTTCGTGCGGAATAGGGGCTTGCTCATGAACGAGTCTGCGCCAGCCTCCCTGGCCTCCGACTCGATCTCGCTCAAGTCGTAGGCGGAGAATATGACGATGGGTACGTCATCACCCACAATCTGGCGAATCTGCCTAGTGGTCTCAATCCCACCTTGGTCGGGTATCTTCCAGTCGATGATGATGGCAAAGAAGCCCCTCCCCTGCTCGCAGCGCGTCCTCACGCGATCCACGGCCGCCTTGCCTGAGAGCACCCACTCGCTGTTCATGCCCATGTCGTTGAGGACGCCGCACGTCGACTCGCAGCAGGCGGGATCATCATCAACGACGAGCACTCGGAGGTTGAGGAAGCTGTCGTAGTCGATGTCCTCAGTCTCCTGAAGTTTGAGGTACACGCTCACCGTAAACTTGGAACCCACCCCATAGGTACTCTCGACCGCGATGTCGCCTCCCATCATACGAACGATATTGCGGGTGATGGTCATGCCGAGACCCGTGCCTTGGATGCCAACCGTCCTCTTGTCATTGGCTCGCGCGAAGGGTTCAAACAAGTGCTTCTGGAACTCCTCGGTCATGCCATAGCCGTTATCTTCAAAGATGAACTGGTAATGGCCGAAGTCGTGCGCCTTGGTTGGGGTCTCCACGACACACAGCGAGATCTTGCCCCCATCGGGCGTATACTTGATGGCATTGCCCATGATGTTGATGAAGACCTGTTGGAGTCTGCGGTTGTCGCCGATGACGCGCTCGTGTTGGACGCCTACGATATCCATTCGGAAGGTATGGTTGTGCGCCTGAATCTGGGATCGAGTCATGGCGAGCATGCCGTCAATAAGCTCAGCCAGGTCGAACTCCTCCTCCATGAGCTCAATCTTTCCCGATTCGATCTTGTTCATGTCCAGGAACTCGTTGATGAGGGAGAGGAGATGATTCGAGGACTCCGTAATCTTTCGCAGACAGTCGGCCACTTTTTCGCGGTCGTCCAAGCTATTGATGGCGATGGTCGTCATACCTATGATGCCGTTCATGGGCGTACGGATGTCGTGGCTCATGTTTGAGAGGAAGTCGCTCTTTGCCTTACTGGAAGCGTTGGCAGCATCAACGGCGTCTCTTAGGGCCTGCTGTATCTGCTGCTCGCGGCGCACCTCGTCATCAACGTCTTTGAAGCCGGTGACGATACCGGTCTTACCGTTTCCGAGGTCGAGCTTGGCGAACTCCAGGCGGTAGTATCGTATGCCCGTCTCGAAGACGCGTCGGAAGGGAACGGAGTATATGATTCGTTCCTCAGTGTTGCGCACGATCTCCTCCGGCGTGACGGCCTCAAGAAATCCCTGCCGATCCTCTTCGAGCACCAGATTTGAATAGAAGGCAAACGCATCAGAGAAGCGGTCAATCTTGATTGCCTGGTTGGCAGGCAGAAGGTGTGAAAGATTCTCGTCGACGCGGTACAGCTGAAAGTGCTGAGTTGGTATGTCGTCGATGAGCCATACCGAGTCGTAGACGCGCGTCAAGGCCTCGATTACGGCTGAACGAAGAGCCTTGTCGTTATCTGCCTTCCGGCGCTTGTCGGTGACGTCCGAGATGAAGACGTAGTACAGCCCCTTGTAGACGTCGGACTCCACGAAGTGCCCATAGTCATCGATCCATCGAACCTCGCCGTCCTTGCGAACAATGCGGTATTCGATGTGGTCAAGGGCATAGCGAGTCTCGTTGAGCTGGTCCGTGATGGCGTCCGACACCCATTCATAATCGTCGACGAAGACCATCCCGCGGAACGTGAAACCGGTGAGCGCTTTGAGCTCCTCGAGGTTCTCGCAGCCAAAGATACGACAGACAGCATCGTTTGCATACAGGAGCTCTCCATCATCATCGGCTTTGTAGATGAAGAAGCCTCCCGGCATATGTGCGCCGAGCTGCTCGATGACCGACAGGCTCTGCTCGTTTAAGACGAAGTGCTTGCTGAACATTGGGCGCTCCTCCGTATGAATGACCATACTAGAGATTCTACATCTCTATCCGCATAAAATGCTTAGAGATGCATTGTTGCTCGAATAATGGCGGGTGGACGCAACATCGCCGACCCGGTGACTCCCTACAGCTCGAAAGCCGCCAAGAGCAAGTAGAACTTCGCCGGCAGCATCTGTGCGTTCCTAAACTTTACTTTGACATAATTCAGCAGTGTGCATAAGCCCAGATGTCCCGTCGTCCCGTCCTCTCGCACGTAGGGGTACATCCTTGCGAACGAGACGTTGCTCAGGAGGCGCCATCGGTCATCGGCAAGGCCCCACTGTTGCAGTGTGGACATGATTCGCTGGCCAACGCCTTTCTCCATCTGTTCGCGCGCCGCTCGCGGCCTCAGCTCGTTGAAAGAAAGAGCAAGGCCAAAGGTGTCGCCCAAGGACCCGTCTTCCATGATGTCAAACTGCACATCTATACCAGGCGCCATGCCCATAAGGTACGAGCAGCGAGCAAGCATCTGCTCGTCAAAGGAATCGAACCCAATGCGATGCAAGCAGTCGCCCATGTGCGTGGGATCCTCGGCACATCTGTGCTGCTCGTCATGCGTCATGTATCCACCTATGCGCGTGGGCGAGTCCTTCCTACCGGGAAAAAGGGCAACATAGGCGGGAGGCCATCCCTCGGGCATCGCTTCTTGGACGTTTTTGTATGCAGGATAGCGCCACACTTCGCTGACGCTTGCCAAGAAGGGCTCGACCAGCTCCGAGCGATGGCGTTGCTGCAGGTAGATGCCCGCACGCTCCCGTTCTCCCGTCGAGAGGTCAAGCTCGAAACCCATGCTCACGCCCTTGTCCTCGCAAACGGTGCTGAACCAATCGAAGGCCTTCTGATACCCATAACCCGCCCCGGGAGCAAATGTGGCGCCCGGCTCCACCCTCTCAATCACCGAGAGAAAGTCGTAGCAGGGTCCACCAAGCAGCGGAAACTCAAGGTAGAGCTGCGGCCGGGCGCCACCGATGAGCGTGCGTTCGTACAGCGACCTAAGCTGCTCGCGCCGCCCTCCCAGCAACGCCTCGTCTCTCCCGTCGGCGGCGGCAAGCGTATACAGCAGGTCAAACATATCCATCTGGTCTGGAATAGGCATGGCGTGCTCCTCGGTTGCAAGGGACTCGGTGGCCTATGCTAGCATATGGAAAGTCTTTTAGTGCTCGTCCAGGATTACAGGGAGGAAGGAACGACGAGATGATGTGCGGGCAGGGCGACCAAATCGAGAAACGCCACGGAACCGCTGGTGAGGCCGGGTGGCACGTGTCGCGCTACCTCATTTGGACGACCGTGCCCGGCACTCAGGGCATCGCCGTCGCCAACCTCTTTAGGGGCACCTGCGGCATGTGCTCGCCGCTGGAGTGGGCCCTTCTCGCCGAGGCCGATGACCTGCCATGCGATCACCCCTTTGTCACGCGCTTCGTGCAACGCGGGCTTGTGGTGAACTTTGACGAGCGAGCCGCACTCCAAACGCTGGGCAGGGCTGCTTGCGCCATTCCGCATGGAGTCTCGCTCACCATCTGCCCCACCATGGGCTGCAACTTCGACTGCCCGTATTGCTTCTCTACGCACCACGGCAAGAAGATGAGCTTGCAGGTCCAGGACGACGTCGTGTCCTTGGCGCAACGCATGTTGGACGCCTCTGGCGCCAAAAAGCTCAGCGTCACGTGGTTCGGCGGAGAGCCGCTACTGGCGCCCCGCGTCATCGAGTCGCTCTCGTCGCGTCTCATCTCATTAGTTGAGCAGCGTGGCGGCACGTACAACGCAAACATCATCACCAACGGCTACCTGCTCACGCAGGAAGTCGCAGACATGCTCGCGGAGGCTAAGGTCCAACACGCCCAGGTAACCGTTGACGGTATCGGGGCCACGCACGAAGCGACGCGACGCCTTGCAGACGGCAGCCCCACCTTCGACCGCATCGTTGCGAACTTACGGGACAACAAGCTGGGGTTCCACGTCCACGTGCGCTGCAACGTGTACGAGAATAACCGTTGTGAGTTCGACGACCTCAGGGCATTCATGGAGCGTGTGGCGCGCGCGTCGGGCAACGACATCGCGTGCTTCCCGGCGCTCGTACGCGACAATGCCGCCGCCGGCAGGCGTGGCCATCAGGTGGACCTCGTGCGTGGCGCGGACATGGGAGACTTGTTGGTGTTTCAGCGGGTGCGGCACTTCGGTCCCGCGCGCGGCAGCTTCTGCGGTGCCCACTCGTTGTGGGACGTGGGTATCGACGAGCAGGGCAGGCTTCATAAGTGTTGGGAGGCCGTCGATAAGCCCGCATTGTCGTTTGGCACCGCACACGACTGGAACCCCGCCGACCCCATAGCGACGGCATCCTCCCCAAACAATCTCACGAAATTCCTCAACACGGCACAGCCGACGTCCGATACGGAGTGCCTGAACTGCGTGTGGCTTCCCTTATGCGCAGGTGGCTGTCCGTATCGGCGTCTCTTCGAGTCCAAGGCGTGCGTTGCATACAAAGACGACCCTCAGACGTTCGTGAGGGCCCTCTACGCACAGACGCATGCGAAAAAAGAGACCCGCTAGCATTGCCAGCGGGTCGCGCATCTCTATGATCGCACGAGAGGCGCTGCACAGCGCCTCTCGCTAAACATCCTAGAAGTGATACCAGTCGCAGTTGCAGCCGCCACCGCCGCCACCCCAGTAGCCGCCGGCCACATTATCCAATACTTCGTCCGGAATCTCTACGCCGCTTTTTGTAAGCATAGCGATAGCCTCTTCCTGGGTCTCGCACTGCTTCGCCTGCTCCAGCAGCTCAGGTGTTACCAGATCCTTGAACTCTTTGGGTATCTGGTCCATGTTCGGCATTTCCATGTCTTGCTCCTTCCCGTAGCGACGGCCCGTCTGCCGTCGTTCGCTAGAACTTATGGTAGTCTATCACAGAGTCCCATTGAATCAATAACTCATTATATCTAAAGGGCTTCTTTTTGCTCCTGTG
>CACXDP010000087.1 GCA_902766445.1 uncultured Coriobacteriaceae bacterium | reverse complement strand
GGCGAGGCTGCTGTGGTCGCTGCTGCTGTCGCTGGTGATGGCGGCGTCGGGATGGTCCCCGGGCGCCATCGCCTACGCCCTCGAGGGGGGCGGCGACGCCATACAGCCGGTTGATGACCCCGTGGTCGAGACCCAGGCCGCGCAGGAGGACGGGCGGCGCGATCCCATCGAGGCCGACGACCCCGCCATAGCGCCCGTCGACGAGGGCGGCGCAGAGGAGCAGGAGCAGCCGGTCGCGCCCGTGACGGAGAACGAGGAAGAAGAGGGACCACAGCTGAGCGCGCAGGACGTTGTTTACGTCGCGCGTATCGTCGAAACGGAAGAAGATTACTTAACTCTTGCGGAAGCCGTGGACGAGGCCAAGGACGGTGAGACCGTCAAGCTGCTCGGCGACGTCGAGCTCGGCGCAGACGCCCTCGTCGTGAGCGGCGAGAAGGCCGTCACGCTCGACCTCGACGGGCACGAGGTCAGCGGCACCGGCTCGGGTGAGCACTTCGCCGTCGTCCAGGTTGCGTCGGGCGCCGACCTTACCGTAAAGGACGGCTTGCGGGGCGGGTCCGGCAGCATCGCGAACGAAAGCAGCACCAACTATGACGCCACCGGCGTGTACGTGGGACCCGGCGCGACGTTCAACCTCGTGTCGGGCTCCGTCGAGGCCAACGTCGGCTACGCGATCTATAACATCGGGGGGACCGTCGCCATCAGCGGCGGGCACGTCGTGGGAGGATCCGTCGCGAGCCAGTCAGGCCAAGGCGTCATCTCCGACGGAACCCTCGAGGTCACCGGAGGCACCGTCTTCGGCTTCAACAACGGCATCCACTGCGCGGGCGGCACGGCGACAATCTCCGGGGAGGGCGACGCGGCCCCGACCATCGAATCGGCCTACAGGACGGTCTCTGTGGCCGAAGGCGCCACCTTCCGCATCGAAGGCGGCAGGTTTGGCGACGGCGAGGGCAACGGCGATGGCTTCGGGCGCCCCGGCGACATGGTGCTCGTGAAGAACGAGGAGACCAAGCTCTACGAGCTCGGCCTGCCGGACGCCGTAGCGAGCGTCGGCGACGTGCTGTACGCGACCCTCCAGAAGGCCGCGAACGATGCTAAGGACGGCGACATCGTTAAGGTGCTCGCCGACGTCGAGCTTGGGACCGAGACTATCATCGTTGACAGTGTAGTCACGATCGACCTCGACGGGCACGAGGTCAGCGGCTCGACAAGTAGCGCTGTCGTCTGGGTTATTAGGCCCGCCACCCTCACCGTCAAGGACGGCTCGCAGGGCGGGTCCGGCAGGATCGTGAACGAGAGCGACGACCCTGAAGCCAACGGCGTGTACGTCGCGGAGGACGCAACGTTCACCCTCGTGTCGGGCTCCGTCGAGGCCGAGGCCGGCAACGCGATCCGTAACGAAGGGGGGACTGTCTTCATTAGCGGCGGGCACGTCACGAGCGACAACGGCTACGGCGTCTACTCCGACGGAACCCTCGAGGTCACCGGCGGCACCGTCCACGGATACAACGGCGGCATCTGGTGCGAGGGCGGCACGGCGACCGTCTCCGGGTCCGGCGACGGAGCCCCCGCCATCACGGCCGTCTCCGACTCGGTGGGGGTGGCCGAAGGCGCCACCTTCTTCATCGAGGGCGGCAGGTTCAGCGACGACGTCGGCAACGGCGATGAGTTCCGGCGCCCCGAGGGCATGACGCTCGTGAGGGGCGATGACGAGGAGTACTACACGCTGCAGAGCTCCCATGCCGACTTCGGCTACTCCATCACCCTCTCCGACAGCATCGACATCACCGTCAACGTCAAGAACCTGGCCGGTGACCCCAGCGGGTACGCGATCGACTACAGGTTCAAGGGCGAGACCACGACGAAGACCCTCACCTCCGCGACTACGAACAGCATCGTCGTCGCGAGCTGCTCGGCCAAGGAGATGATCGAGCCGGTCGAGATCGAGGTCAGCCACCGGGGGCGGGCCATCAAGCAGGCCACCCTCTCCATCCGGTCGTACTGCGAGTCCGTGATTGACAAGTACGCCTCGTCGCAGGACGAAAGGGAGAGGGCCCTCGTCGACCTCTGCAAGGCGACACTCGACTACGGCAGCTACGCCCAGAGAGTCCTCGACTACAAGACCGGCGACCTCGCCAACGGCGGGAGGGACAACTTCGCGAACGCCGACATCCAGGTCCCGGCGTCCGCGCCGGCCGTCCAGGGCGTGTGTTCGGGTATCGCGGGCAGGACGCTCTCGCTGATGACCACGTCCAAGACGCAGCTCGTCGTGTACTTCAAGCACGCGGGGGACGTCGACGCGGACGGCTACGCCTTCACCGTGGAGGGGAAGGCCGTGGACGCGGTCGACGCCAACGGCAAGTTCGCCGTCACGGTCGAGGGCATATCGGCCAAGAACCTCGGGGACAGGTACACCATCGTTGCCACCTGCAAGGCGGACGGGAGCTCCGTGAGCGTCAACGTGAGCCCGCTCGACTACATCAGCATGGCCGTGGCCAAGGGCGGACAGCCCGAGGTCAACCGTGCCCTCTACAACTACCACCTCAAGGCCAAGGCGTACCTCGGCTAGGCCCGCGGCGCAGGAGCGCTATCATAGGGGGGCGGGCGGCAGGAGCTACCCGCCTCCCTTCTTGCAAGCCGACGTTGTCACATAGATGAGACGGAGATGCTGAAATGCAAAAGATACTCCCACAGCTCAGGGCCATCGCGGGAATCTGCGGCAAGCAAGGCGTCGCCCCCGGGCGATGCCACCTCTCGCAGTACTGCCTGCGCGTGGCTGTGGAGGGGGGCGAGCTTCTTTACCACAACATGACCGGCGAGCTGCTGCTCCTCTCTGCCGAGGAGGCTGCGGGCATGTTCGGGCGAGCTGGCGTGCGCGACGAGCTCGTCGCCCGCTGGTTCCTCGTGCCGGAGGGCTTTGACGAATACCGGCACGCCCGCCAGACGAGGGACGTTGCCCTGCTCATCGCGCCGCAGGAGTCGCAGACCGCCCACTTCGTCGTCTTCCCGACCACCGACTGCAACGCGCGCTGCTTCTATTGCTACGAGCTGGGACGTCCGCGCAGGAACATGAGCGACGCGGTGGCCCACGACGTGGCTGCGTTCATCGTGCGGCGCACGGCGGGACGTGACGTGCGCATCAACTGGTTCGGCGGCGAGCCGCTCTACAATGCGCGGGCCATCGACGTCATCACAGGTGACCTTGCGGTGGACGGCGTGTCGCTCACCTCGCAGATGACGACGAACGGGTACCTCTTTGACGAGGAGCTCGTGCGGCACGCGCGCGACGGTTGGGCGCTCGATGACGTGCAGATTACGCTCGACGGCACCGAGTCCGTCTACAACCGCAGCAAGGCCTTCGTGGGCGTCGAGGGCAGCGCGTACCGCCGCGTGCTGCGCAACATTGGCCTGCTGTCCGACGCGGGCGTCGACGTGAGCCTGCGGCTCAACCTCAACGGATCCAACGAGCGTGACCTATGGCAGCTCGCCGACGAGCTCGCCGAGCGCTTCGGAGGGCGCGAGAACGTGACGGCGTACACCGTGCTCCTGCGGGACTTCGGCTTCGGGAGCATGCCTCACGAGTCCCGGCACCGGGCGCTCGCCGCGTATGGCGCCCTGCAGGGCCACCTCCACGACGTCGGGATCGGGAGGCCCTGGCTTCCGAGGAGGTCGGTGAAGGTGAACCAGTGCATGGCGGACAACGACAACTGGATCACGATCCTGCCTGACGGCCGCCTCGGCAAGTGCGAGCACGAGAGCGAGGACAAGCTCGTGGGGAGAATCTACGACGACGGGCTCGACGAGGAGGCGGTCCGCGCATGGAAGCGGGTCGTGCGCGTTCCCGAGTGCGAGGGGTGCCTCTTCTTCCCGTCGTGCAACCGCCTGAGGGAGTGCGCCTGGCACGCGGAGGGCTGCACGGAGTACGACCGCGAGGAGATGCGCATAAACCTCCGCCATCGCGTCCTGACCGCGTACGAGCAGTACTGTAGGGAACACCGTTGATCGATACTGCCTAAGTTGCTACGGCGTTGGTCTTGCTCGCGGAGGCGCTCAGGAGGAACCATAGGAAGAGGACCGCAAGCCTCGGGGCTAAGCGGTCCTCCAACTCAGAAAACGAGGCGTCGCCCGGTTCACCCCTCGGGCTGTGCCGTCAGCCACATTGTGTGCCCGTGTCGCCATATCGCCAAGCGCTCGTGTTGAAGAGATGCCTTTCAGATTCTGTTTGCTACGCGGGCGAAACTCCGCTACCATGCGTGAGTCCCCTATCGAGAGGAGAACCAGATGAGCTGGTTTGACAAGTCCGTGGCGTACCAGATCTACCCCTTGGGTCTGACGGGCGCCCCCTACGAGAATGACGGCATCCAGGAGCACCGCATCATGCAGCTCGTGGACAACGGCTGGATTGAGCATCTTCAAAAGCTCGGTGTCAGCTGCGTCATCCTCAATCCTGTCTTTGAGAGCGAAGCCCATGGCTATGACACCATCAACTACGAGATGGTTGACGTGCGTCTGGGTGACGAAGAAGACCTGCGCGCCGTGGTGGCCGCCTTCCATGAGGCAGGTATCCGCGTCCTGCTCGACGGCGTCTTCAACCACGTCGGCCGCAGCTTCTGGGCATTCGAAGACGTGCGCCAGAACCGCGAGGCGAGTGACTATGCGGGATGGTTCCACATCAATTGGGATGGCAACAACGAATACGGTGACGGCTTCTCTTACGATACTTGGGCGGGCGTGCCCTACCTCGTGAAGCTCAACCACGGTGACTTCGGGCTCAACGAGTACTGCGCGGACGTCATTCGCGAGTGGGAACGCATCTACGACATCGACGGCCTGCGCCTCGACGTCGCATACTGCCTCGACCAGGGTTTCTTGCGCTACCTGCGCCAGATTGCCAACGAGCTCTCCGAAAAGCGCGAAGACAAGTTCCTGCTGCTTGGCGAGACGATGTTTGGCGACTACAACCTCTGGATGAGCGACGAGCTGTGTGACACGGTGACCAACTACGAGGCGTACAAGGGCCTTTGGAGCGCGATGAACGCGGGCAATATGCACGAGATCGCCTACGCTCTGGAGCGCCAGAGCGGCGACAAGCCTTGGGACCTCTACACGGGCAAGCACCTGCTCAACTTCCTCGACAACCACGACGTACCGCGCATCGCAACCCAGCTCACAAACAAAGACCAGCTCAAGCCGCTCTACGGACTGCTCTTTGCCATGTGCGGCGTGCCTTGCGTGTACTATGGCAGCGAGTGGGGCATCGAGGGCGAGCAGAAGTTCGGCGACCACGAGCTGCGTCCTGCGCTCGAGGCGCCAGAGTGGAATGAGCTCACCGACTGGATCGCGACTCTTGCCAAGGCCAAGCAAGAGAATCCCGCGATGTGGGCGGGCGACTACCACGAGCTGCAGGTACAGCCGACGCATCTGGTCTTCCAGCGCGAAGCCGAGGGTCAGCGCGTGATCGTGGCCATCAACGCGGCAGGCGAGACGGCGACCCTGCACTTCAACGCGAACTGTGGGCGCGCGGTTGACCTTCTGACGGGTGAGGACCACGACTTCGGCGGTGGTTCCGAGGTCGAGCCCTACAGCTGCCACTGGTGGCTCTGCGAGCGCTAACGGCTTGCACGGGGGCGCGGCGCGCCGGGGCGACAGCCTGAGGCGGCGCGCCGGCTTCCTCGGGGGCAAACGCGAATCCATTCCTTCTGACGAGGGAGCACACGACCCCTCGGGACGTGGAGTATACTGAAAGCCCACCGATTCCCGAGAGGAGCCCTGTCGTGATGGTTGCGCCCTTCGCTGCCCGTGTTGTCATCGAGGCCTTGGAAGCTGCTGGCTTCGAGGCGTGGATTGTGGGCGGATGGGTGCGCGATGCGCTGCGCGGGGAGTCTGGTCACGACATCGACGTGACGAGCAATGCGCTCTGGCAGGAGAGCGCGCGCGTGCTGTCGAATGCGGGCTACGAGGTCCTGCTTTCCGGCATCGCGCACGGCACCATTACGGCAATCGTGGCGGACGAACCCATCGAGGTGACGACCTACCGCGTCGAGGGCACCTATTCCGACCACCGCCACCCCGACGAGGTGCGCTTCGTGCAAGACGTGCGCGAGGACCTGGTGCGGCGCGACCTCACGTTCAACGCCATGGCCTGGCATCCCACGCGCGGCCTGCTCGACCCCTTTGGCGGGGCGCAGGACCTTGCGGCTGGCATCGTGCGCGTCGTGGGGGAGCCACAGAAGCGCTTCGAAGAAGACGCTCTTCGCATCATACGAGCGGTACGCTTCTCGCTCCGCCTGGGATTTGTTGTCGAGCCGCGGACCCAGCGGGCCTTGGAGGTCTGTGCGCCAAGTCTGGCCGAGGTCGCAAGCGAACGCCTGGGGAAGGAACTGGATGCCATCGTGCGCATGGGCAAGGCGGGCTGCGGGCTCATGGATCAGCCCGAGGTCATGTGCGCGGCCATTCCTGAGCTTGCCCCGTCGCGGGGGTTTGATCAGCGGAGTGTCTATCATGTCTATGACGTGTACGAACACATCGCGCACGTCTGCAATGCGGTCGAGGCTTTCACGGCCGGGCTTGCCCCTGCCGAGTTGCGTTGGGCGGCTCTGCTGCACGACGTTGCGAAGCCCATGACGTACAGCGAGGACGCGGACGGCCATGGGCACTTCTTTGACCATCCCAGGCAGGGTGCGATCGTGGCGCGCGAGGTCATGCGGCGACTGGCGATTCCGCATGAGCTGGTCGATGCGGCCTGTGTGCTCATCCGCTGGCACGACGAGAGGATGCCTGCGACGGAGCCGGCGATTCGCCGCATGCTGGCGCGGCTGTATGCGGCGTGTCCCGGACGAGAGGTGCCGCTTGCGTTCGAGCTCTTTGACCTGAGGCGAGCCGACGCCGTCTCGAAGTGCGCGTCTGCGGCGTCGTGGGCCTCTGAGCTGGACAAGTACGCTCGCTTGCTGCGCGCGGAAGTTGCACGCGGGCCGGTCTTTGCGACGCGTCACCTCGCCGTGAGCGGGGCCGATGTCATGCGGACGTGTGGCGTGGCGCCGGGACCTGCGGTGGGGATGCAGCTCGAGATGCTGCTTCGCGCCGTGATGGCGGGGGAGTTGCCCAACGACCGCGAGCTGCTTGTGGCATGGCTTGCAGGGTCGCTTTAGTGATACGGCGCGTCATCGCCGCAGAGTTCGCGCACAGCTTCCAGCAATGTGAGTTTGCGCACTGGTGACTTGGCGAAGGCTCGCTCGTCGCGCGAGATGATTGCATCGACTCTTAGTGATTCGGCCGCCATGCGTACGAGCCCGTCTTCAAAAACGGGCTCATCTGATCTGACGGCTCCAAAACCATATGCTGCCAAAAGGTCAATCGCCTCGAAGCAATTCTCCATGAGCAGCTGTACCGCTCGGCGTGCCTTTTGTTCGTCCTTGTAAAGGCGCCCGAGCACGTAGTAGACATCCTTGAGGCTAGAGACGAGAGTGCAGAGGTGGATGTCTGGCGAGGCTGCGGCACCCTCGACAAGTTGCACGGCGAGTTGATGCTCAGGACGGGCTGGATCGCAATAGTCAAAGAGGATATTTGTATCAGCGAGATATGTACGGTCAGTACCCAAAGCGTTCCATCCTCTCTGCTGCGAGTAGCTCCTCGTCAGATACTCCCTTCACGCGTCCGGGGGTGTCTTGCGACGCAAAGAAGGCCGTGGCTTGGCGTGCGCCCTGCAGGGCAGCCTTGTCTGGCGTCTGCGCGTGCATGGGTATGTTGCCGGTCAGGGCGATTGATTCTAGAGTGTTGCGAATCACTTCGGAGACCGTGAGGCCGGCTACCGCAAGCGTGCGCTTCGCTTGTTCAACGATGTGTTCCTCGACTCGACCGTTTACTATGGTCATTGACATGTCGACTCCCTAAGCTGTGTCTCGTAAGCCAAATCCCATGGTAACACATCCGTCTTACGCGTAAGACGGATGAAGCGCGCAGACTCAGTGTTCGAGAGCGCGTTTGGCAAGAAGAGATGCGAGTCCACCAGAGCATTGCAAAGTCTGACATGGCCTGATATGCCGCGGCCCTCCCTGCTTGGAGCAAGGAGGGCCGCGGCGTTCGGATGATGGCAAGTGTGGGTTACACCAGCGTGCGGACGTCCACGTACTCGATGTCGTCGAAGCTGTCGGCGAGGTTCTTGCAGCAGACCTTGCCGTCGTAGCAGTTCACACCGGAGGCGATGACGTCGCTCTCGGCGACGGCGCCCTCAAGCCCCTTGTCGGCAATCTGCAGGCCGTAGCGCAGCGTGGCGTTGGTGAGGGCGATGGTGGAGGTGCGGGCGACGGCGCCGGGCATGTTGCCGACGCAGTAGTGGACGATGCCGTCCTCGATGAAGATGGGGTCGTCGTGCATCGTCACGCGCGAGGTCTCGCCGCAGCCGCCCTGGTCGATGGCGACGTCAACGAAGACCGCGCCGGGCTTCATTTCGCTGAGATAGGCCTTCTTGAAGAGCTTGGGCGTGCTGCCGCCGGGAATAAGCACGGCGCCGATGACGAGGTCGGCATCGAGAACCGCGCGCTCCACGTTGGCGTCGTTGGAGACGAGCGTCTGCACGCGCGAGCCAAACATGTCGTCAAGCTGCTCGAGACGCTTGAGGCTGATGTCGAGAACGGTGACGTTGGCGCCCATGCCGACGGCGATCTTGCAGGCGTTGGTGCCCACGGTGCCGCCGCCGAGAACGGTCACGTTGGCCTTGGGCGTGCCCGGGACGCCGGCGAGCAGAACGCCGCGTCCGCCGTAGGTCTTCTCGAGGTACTTGGCGCCCTCCTGCACGGCGAGACGACCGGCAATCTGGCTCATCGGGGCCAGGAGCGGGAGCGACCCGTCGGTCTCGGTGAGTGTCTCGTAGGCGACGGCCTTGACCTTGCCGGCCAGAAGCGCGTCCATCTGCTCGCGGTCAGCCGCGAGGTGCAGGTAGGTGTAGAGAATAAGGCCCTCGCGGAAGAGCGGATACTCCTCGGGCAGGGGCTCCTTGACCTTCACCATCATGTCCACGAGCTGCCAAATCTCGCGCGGGTCCTCAAGCAGGCTGGCTCCAGCTGCAACGTACTCCTCGTCCGCAAAGCCCGAGCCGACACCGGCGCCCATCTCGACGTACACGTGATGCCCGGCCGCAACGTAGCTCTTTACGTTGTCGGGCGTGAGGCCCACGCGAAACTCGTTGTTCTTGATTTCTTTGACGCATCCGATCTTCATGGCGTCCTCCTTGTAGGTCGTTCTCCTGATACAGGCACAACCGCTTCACCCTAACAGAATGTCACCCCTCGCTACCACGCCGTAACGCAGGGGTGACAAAAGGTGCGGGCGGCCTGCCGCGCGCGGGCTATTTGTCGGATGACGAGGTGACCGCGTCTCGTCACATCTCAGTACCCGAGGGTGCGGTCCACGAGGCGCTCGAGTGGCCGGCCGGCGGCATAGTTGCGCAGGTCTTCGCAAAAGAGCTCGACGCAGCGGGTGCGCGTCCAGCCCATGGTCATGTTTCCTGAAACATGGGGCGTGAGGAAGACGTTCGGCGCGTCCCAGAGGGGGTCATCTGCGGGCAGAGGCTCGGGTGTCATCACGTCGAGCGCGGCTCCACCGAGGTGTCCGCTAACGAGCGCGTCAATCAGCGCTGGCTGGTCGATGGCCGAGCCCCTCCCGACGTTGATGACGAGAGCACCTTCGGGAAGAAGGGCGATTCGACGAGCGTCGAGGATGCGTGTCGTCTCGGGAGTGCCGGGCAGGGCCATGGCGAGGACGTCGGCGAAGGGCAGCACCTCGTCGAGCTGGTCAAACGCGACGACGCGCTCGAATGGGGAGCGGGCGTGACCGCTGCGACTCACGCCCACGACGGGTCGGGCACCGAGGGCGAGGACCTTCTTCGCGTATGCGGACCCGATGTTTCCGGCGCCGAGGACGCAGATGTTGACCTCGCGGATTGAGCGGATGGGCAGTTGGTTCTCCCATCCCCGGGCAAGGGTGATGCGCTGGTAGGCGGGGATGCGCCGCAGGAGCATGAAGGTGGTCATCACCATGTGCTCGGCGATGGTCTCGTCGTAGCAGCCAGAAGAGTTGGTGAGCAGGCAGTCCGGGTTTGCAAAGAGGGACGGGCCGCTGCAGTATTGGTCGACGCCCGCAAAGGTGCAGCAGTACCACTGGAGTTGCGGGCTTGCGGCGGCGAGCAACTCGGGCGTGTGGCCGAGGAGGACTTCGGCGTGCTGCAGGCACTCCTTGGCCGCCCCTTCTTCGCCTGGCATGAAGTACTCGACTTGAAACCCCAGGTCGGAGGCGGTGCGGCGGATGTGCTCGCGCTGCTCCTCGCTCAACCATTCCACGCATATGCAGATTGTTCGCGGCATGTCCACTCCTTTTTTCGTTTGGGCATACGCCCGGCATCGCTGATATCGTAACCCAGATGTCGGTGAAGCGTGGCGCGCGCGTATAATCGATGTACATACGGCTTCGAGGTGCTGGCACAACGTGAAGGAGGCAACTCATGAAGGGTGATCTGATTGACAGTGAATGGCTTGCGGTTGCGTTGCCGGAGGGCTTCGAGGTCATCGAGCACCAAGAGCTCGAGACGCTCATGGACCTCAAGTACAAGTACATGTGGGGAGTGCGCGACACGGAGCGGCGTATGTTGATGCGCGTCACGTGGAAGGACTCAAACAAGCTCATCACGAAGCTCGTGAGCGAAAGGTCGTTTGCCAAGCAGATTGACAAGAAGTACGCCCGGTGTCGCCCCGGCAGCGGGTACCGCAGCGAGGGCTTGTTTGAGCGCTCGGTGACTGGTGCCGATGCGCCTGCCCAGGGTTTTCGCTTCTCGTATACGGTTGAGGGCGTGGGGCAATGCGGCGAGGTTTTGGTGTTCAAGCGCGGCATTCGCTGCTATACGCTGGTGTATTACACGCGCTCGGAGGTTGCCGAACAAAACCAACCCACCTACGAGGGCATCATCGCCTCCCTCGAACTGCGCTAGGGCTGCCTTTGTTTCGAACGACTGGCCGTGCCGCGCGACGCTGCCTCCCGTGGGTTGTTTTGGGACTGAACCGTTGTTTTTTCGGATGACTTAAAGAGAAATGCTATAGATTGAAACTAGATGCTTCTCGCGCGGCGTTGCGCTGGATACGCTGACGTGAGTTGGGGACAAATCGTAGATTGGAGACCGCCATGAAGAAAGTCACACGTTTCAGCCGCCACGATCCGTTGGCGAGAGGAGCTGCACTTCTGTGCACGCTTCTGCTGGTCTTCTCGATGTCAGGTTGTGGTGCGCCAGCGCCTTCGACGTCGGATGCCAAGCAGGAGACAGCGGATACGGAGACCACGACCGCCGCGAATACGGCCTCAGAGACCTCGGCCTCAAAGTCCTCGGCTCAGGACGACGTCGCGACCACATCCTTCTCCGCATGGACGGAGGGCAGCAAATCGCTGCAGGCGCTGAAGGACTACGTCGAGGCTGCGACTACGGAGGGTGGCGAAGGTTACGTCCCGCCGGAGTATCGCATCGCCGTCTTTGACCTCGACGGCACACTCATGTGCGAGACCTGCCCGTGGTGCTTCGAGTACATGGTCTTTGCCGACTATGCGCTCAACAATCCGGCCTACAAAGCCCCCAAAGACGTCGCCGCAGTTGCGCAGGAGATTCTTGATTCGGCTTGGGGCGAGAAGCCCGACGGCATGAGCACGCGTCAGGCTCAGGCGGCGGCCGTCGCCTATGCCGGACTCACTCCGGCTGAGCTTGAGGCCTATGTCACGTCTTTCAAGAACACTCCGGCAGAGGGCTTCAAGGGCATGACGCGCGGCGAGGCTTGGTATCAGCCCATGCTCGAAGTCGTGTCGTATTTGCGCGCAAACGACTTCGATGTCTACGTCGTCACCGCGACCGAGCGAAACATCGTGCGCGCGATCGTGGCGGACACCCTTGAGGTGGACCCGTCGCACGTCATCGGTACTGAGTACGGCTATACAGCCACCGGTCAAGGCGACAAGGCTGATGGAGACTACACCTTCCAACCTGGCGACAAGATGGTCTTTGACGGAAGCTACGAGGGCGAGAATGCAAAGATAAGCAAGGTTGACGCCATTGTGCGCGAGATCGGAAAGCAGCCGGTGCTGGCTTTCGGCAACAGCTCGGGCGATGTGGCCATGCTTGCGTACACGCTGTCCGACAACGCATATCCCAGCGCCTCCTTCATGGTTCTGGCCGACGATGACGCTCGTGAGTACGGTGATGCCGCGGATGCTGCCGAAGAGCGTGCGGAGTGGGAAGACGCGGGCTTCACCGTATTCTCGATGAAAGACGACTTCGCAACGATCTACGGTGAGGGCGTCGAGAAGGCTCCGGTGAAGTAAGCGCCGTCCGCGCCCGCTCCGCAGCTTCGCTGCTCCTCGAGTGCGTGGTTGCGAATCGAGTGCGTGATTTGAGTCATCCTGAGGGCCCCGAGTGCGTGATTCGGGCGTCGAACCACGCACTCGGGGCCTTGCCGATGACAAGAACCACGCACTCGATTCGCAACCACGCACTCGGCTGGCTGCGGGAGGGCCTGGCTCTGGTGTCTGACCCACACTTATTACTAGCCGTCGCTCCCGGCGCTGACCAGAACGTACGTGGTCAACGGTTTCCGCTGGTTATCGAAGCTGGAATGATACATAATCAGCGCAGATACAACAGATGGCGGTGTTATCGCTGGATAACGAGGTGGAGTGCGATTATGCAACTAATTGGGCGACTCGAGGAGCGACGTGAGCTCCAGCGTTATACGGAGTCGCACAAGCTGGAGTTCATCGTTGTCTATGGGCGGCGGCGCGTCGGCAAAACGTACCTCGTTCGTCAATTCTTTGATAACAGATTCGCGTTCTACTCGCATCGAGAAGGATTACTTGCAGGATCTCTTGAGAAAACGCGAAGTGTTTGCGCAGGAAACGGGAACGTCCAAAGCCCTCCACATCACGATGAGCACCCCCGGAGGCGTGGCACACAACTCATGCTGGCATTCGATTGCGGCAGAGATAACTGCTGAAGACCTCTTCTCGTGAGTCGAGTGCACGCCCGCCCCGGCTACTCCCCGCTGCTCCCGTAGTTCGTCAGGACGCGCGCTGACGGATCGTCCACGTCGCATCCCTCCCACTCTCGGTTGGGCATCCAGAACCCGGCGACCATCTGCGACTGTCCGGGATAGTGCTTCTCAAAGAGCTCGCGATAGAGGAGCGACTCCTTGGTGAAAGGCCTCGCGTGGTCGAACCGGAGCCGCTTCTCTTCGAACTCCTCGTCGGTGTAGCGGCTCTCCGCGTATTCCTTGAGATAGTCCACCATCGAGTGCCCGACAGCGTCGGAGAAGGCGGCCTTCTCGCGCCAAAGAATCCCGTCGGGAAGAAGCCCCGTGCCTTCGAACGCATGCCGCAGCAGGTACTTGCCCTTGCCGTAAGTGTTGAGCTTGAGCGCGGGATCGAGCGCCATCACGTAGCGCACGAAGTCGAGGTCCCCGAAGGGCACGCGCGCCTCGAGCGAGTTCACCGATATGCAGCGGTCGGCGCGCAGGACGTCGTACATGTGCAGTTCGCTCACACGCTTCTGGGCCTCTTCCTGGAAGGCTTGGGCGGAGGGGGCGAAGTCCGTGTACTTGTAGCCAAAGACCTCGTCGGAAATCTCCCCCGTCAGCAGCACGCGGATGTCGGTATGCTCGTGGACGTGCTTGCACACGAGGTACATGCCCATGCTCGCGCGAATGGTCGTGATGTCGTAGGTTCCGAGCAAGGCTATGACGTCCTCGAGGGAGCCCACGACCTCCTCGGGCGTCATTGTCACCTCGGTATGGTGGCTCCCTATGAACTCGGCCGTCTCGCGCGCGTACTTGAGGTCGATGGGGTCTTCCGCCATGCCGATGGCGAATGTCTCAATGGAGTGGGCGAGTTCCTTGGCGGCGATGGCGCACACGAGCGAGGAGTCGAGCCCGCCCGAGAGCAAGAAGCCCACCTTGGAGTCGGAGACCAGCCGTTTGTGCACGCCTGCCACGAGCTTCTCGCGAATCTTGGCGCAGGCGGTCTCGAGGTCGTCTGCGATGACGGCCTCAACGTCGGCAATGTCGCAGTACCGAAAGAAGCGGCCGCCTTGGTAGTAGTGACCCGGCGGGAACGGCATGACAGCCTCCACCAGCCCCACGAGGTTCTTTGCCTCGCTTGCAAAGACGATCGTGCCGCGCTGGTCATAGCCGTAGTAGAGCGGGCGGATGCCGATGGGGTCGCGCGCGGCGACGAAGTCCTGCCTGTCGCCATCGTAGATGATGCAGGCGAACTCGGCGTCGAGCAGGGAAAAGAGCCCGACCCCATGTTCGCGGTAGAGCGGAAGCAGAATCTCGCAATCGCTGTCGCTTTGGAAGCTGTAGCCCGCGCTTCGCAGGTCGTCGCGCATGCGCTCAAACCCGTAAAGCTCTCCATTGCACACGGCGTAGCTGGTGCCGAGGTTGAAGGGCTGCATGCCTTCGGGCGTGAGGCCCATGATCGAAAGCCGATGGAAGCCGAGGAGGCCATGCCCGGTGTCGATGATGCGCGAGTCGTCCGGCCCGCGCGAGATGGTGCGGTTGAAGCCCTCCATGAAGGCGTCGCGATCCACGTCGTCCGCGCAATATCCCATGATCGAGCACATGTGGTAGCTCCTTTCGTGCGCCTAGCGATCTATCGCTGCGTGAGAAGGCACTCGAGCCTGCGGGCGGCCTCGATGGTGTCTTGCGGGTCGCCGAAGGTCGAAAGCCGGAAGTAGCCCTCGCCGCAGGAGCCGAATCCCTCTCCCGGCGTGCCTACCACTTGGATCTCGCGGAGCAGATAGTCAAAGAACTCCCAGCTGCCCATGCCGCCCGCGCACCTCAGCCAGAGATACGGCGCGTTTCTTCCGCCGCAGTACCAGATGCCCGCAGCGCCGAGGGCGCGCATGAGGACCTGCGCGTTGCGCTTGTACACGGCGATGCCTTCGCGAATCTGTTGCTGTCCCTCCGGCGTAAAGACGGCCGCGCCGGCTCGCTGGATGATGTAAGACACGCCGTTCGTCTTTGTGGTACGGTTGCGCACCCACATGTCATGAAGCGACATGCCGCAGCGAACGAGTTCTCGGGGGATGATGGTGTAGCCCAGACGCGTGCCCGTAAACCCAGCGGTCTTGGAGAGCGAGCAGATCTCGATGGCGCACGTTCTGGCGCCCTCCAGCTCAAAAATGCTGTGCGGAAGCTCTTCGTCCTCGATGAACGCCTCGTAGGCGGCGTCGAACAATATGACGGAGCCGCAGTCGTTGGCGAAGTCGACCCATTCCTGGAGCTGCGCCTTGCCATAGACGGCTCCCGTCGGGTTGTTGGGCGAGCAGAGGTAGAGGACGTCCGCCCGCGCCGATTCGCATGGTCTGGGAAGAAACCCTTCCTCCTCGCAGGCGGGCACGTGGACGACGGGCCTTCCCGCCATGACATTGGCGTCCACGTAGGCTGGGTAGGCGGGCTCTATGACCATGGCGCTGCTCGATGGGTCAAAGAGGTCCAGGATGTCGCCCAGCTCGTCGCTGGCACCGCTGGAGACGAAGACCTCGTCGGCATCGACCGACACGCCCCGCGACCCGTAGTGCGCAGCGATCGTCTCGCGGAGGAACGGCGCGCCGCACTCCGGCATGTATCCATGGAAGCGGTCGGCATGCGCTTGGTCGTCAACGGCCTCGTGCAAGGCGCGAATCACCGCGTCGCAGAGGGGGAGCGAGACGTCGCCGATGCCCATGCGATAGAGGTGCGTCCCGGGATGCTCTTGCTCAAAGCGGGCCGTCTTTTGCGCTATCCTGCGAAACAGGTACGAGTCTTGCAGGTCGGCATAGTGCGTGTTTGGCCTTGTCATAGCTCAACCT
Source organism: uncultured Coriobacteriaceae bacterium (assembly GCA_902766445.1). Lineage (GTDB taxonomy): Bacteria > Actinomycetota > Coriobacteriia > Coriobacteriales > Atopobiaceae > RUG440. The sequence continues at coordinate 7,174 of CACXDP010000087.1, read as the reverse complement.
CTCCTTCGTATACGGTGGTGGCGGGCCCCGTCATCGTTATGGCGAAGTCGTCCCTCACGCGAATGTGCAGGTCGCCCCCATCCAGATGGACGGTAATCGGCTTGCCTTGGTGGCATAGGCCCTCTCGCACCGCTGCCGCAGCCGTGGCGCATGCGCCGGTTCCGCATGCCATCGTGACGCCGCTGCCTCGCTCCCAGACGCGCATGCGGATCTCGTCGTTCGAGAGTACCTGCGCGAACTCGACATTCACGCCGCCGGGGAACGCGGGGTGGCGCTCGATGAGCGGGCCGAGCGAGTCCACGGGGGCTGCCTGCGCGTCTTCGACAAACATGACGAAGTGCGGGTTTCCCACCGAGACGGGAATGCCGCGCGCGGCGGTACCGTTGACGTCAATCGCGAGGGCGTCTCTTGCCTCTGCCCTGCCCATGTCTACGGTGGCGCGCTCGACGCTTCCGCGAACGACCTCGAGGCCTACGTGCTTTATGCCCGACAAGGTCTCGATGCGAAGGTCCGTCTGCCTCGTGAGGCCCTTGTCGTAGACGTACTTGCCCACGCAGCGGATGCCGTTTCCGCACATCATCGCCTCGCTGCCGTCGGCATTGAAGATGCGCATCTGGAAGTCGGCGACCTCGGACGGGTTGATGTAGATCATGCCGTCCGACCCCGCCCCGAAGTGGCGGTCGGAAAGCCGACGGGAAAGGTCGGCAACATTGGGGGGAACCTCTCCGTAGACGTAGAGGTAGTCGTTGCCGAGGCCGTGCATCTTTGTGAAATGCATGTGAGTCTCCTTACTGCGTGGCGTTAGCGGACGGTCACTTCTTGCAGGGCGTAGGGGTCGAGCGAGCCCTTGCGTAGCGCGGCTATTGCCTGAATCAGCGCGGTGGCACCGCTCATGGCGGTGACGAGGTCGATGCCATGGCTCACGGCCATGGTGCGTATGCGGAATCCGTCGCCTCTTGCGCGATGCCCGCCCGGGGTGTTGATCATGAAGGCGATGCGCCCCTGTTCGATGGCGTCCGTGATGTTTGGGTGCGGCTCGCTGACCGTGTTTATGTGCTCGCAGGGAATACCCGCCGCACGCAGTACGCGCGCGGTGCCCGTCGTGGCGACGATGTCGTAGCCGAGGCTCGAGAGCGTGAGGGCCACGGGAGCGATGTTGCGCTTGTCACGGTCGTTCACTGAGACGAACACGGTCCCTTCCAGCGGAATGTGGTATCCGATGGCTTCGCGCGTCTTTGCGTAGGCGAGGGGGAAGGTCCTATCAAGCCCCATGACCTCGCCGGTTGACTTCATCTCGGGGCCGAGCGTGGTGTCGGTGCCGGGGAAGCGCGCCCACGGCATGACCGCCTCCTTCACGGCGAAGTAGTCATACGGACGGTCCGTGGGAGGGAGGTTCAGCTCGTCGATGGTGCGCCCTGACATGATGCGCGCGGCCGCCTTCGCGAGGGGCACGCCGGAGGCCTTGGAGTCGAAGGGGACGGTGCGGCTCGCGCGGGGGTTGAGCTCGATGACGTACACCTGCTCGTCCTTGATCGCGTACTGCACGTTGAGGAGGCCGCGGATATCGCAGGCAAGCGCAAGCCTGCGGGTGATGTCGCGCACCTTGTCCTCGATGCGCTTGGAGAGCGAGAAGGGCGGGAAGCAGCACGCCGAGTCGCCGGAATGAATGCCGCATTCCTCGATGTGCTCAAGAATGGCCCCCACGTACACCTCATGTCCGTCGCACAGGGCGTCAACGTCCAGCTCAACGGCATCCTCCAGGAAGGCGTCGAGGTAGATGGGCCGATCGGGCGTCACCTGCGTCGCTTCTTTCATGTAGGACGCAAGCTCGTCGTCGTTGTACACGATTCCCATGCCACGACCACCCAGAACGTAGCTGGGTCGCACGAGCAGGGGATAGCCCACCGAACGGGCGGCCAAGGTGGCCTCCTCCGGCGTTTGCGCGACGCTCGAGGCGGGATAAGAGATGCCCAGCTTGTCGAGCAACTGGCTGAAACGCCCGCGATCCTCGCTCAGGTCTATCGCCTCGGGCTGCGTCCCCATGATGGGCACGCCCGCCTCCTTGAGCTTTCGCGCGAGGTTGATGGGCGTCTGCCCGCCCAAGGTCACGATCACGCCGACGGGTTGCTCGACCTCGATGACGGCCATGACGTCCTCGAAGGTGAGTGGCTCGAAATACAAGCGGTCGGAGGTGTCGTAGTCGGTCGAGACGGTCTCGGGGTTGCAATTGACCATCACGGTCTCGTACCCTTCGTCGTGCAGGGCGTATGCCGCGTGTACGCAGCAGTAGTCGAACTCGATGCCTTGCCCGATGCGGTTGGGGCCGGCCGAGAGGATGAGCACGCGCGGACGCGCCGCACGCTCGTGCTCCGTGGCGCCACCCGCCTCGAAGGTGAGGTAGTAATAGCTTGTGCGTGCGGCGAACTCACCAGCACAGGTGTCCACCGTCTTTACGACGGGTCGCACGCGGAGCACTTTGCGAATCGCCTGCACCACGTCCTCGCGCTGGCCACAGAGCTCGGCGATTCTCGCGTCGCTGAAGCCCATCTGCTTTGCCGCCAGAAGGTGCTGGGCGTCCAGGCCCTCGAGTCCTGCCGTGGCAATGGTCCTCTCGGCGATGACGATATCGCGCATGCGATGGAGGAACCAGGGGTCGATGCCCGAGAGCTCGCAGAGCCGCTCGACGGGCCAGTCGCGTCGCAGGGCCTCGGCCACGCAATAGATGCGGTGCGCGGTTGGCCGCGCCACCAGCTCCGCAAGCTGCTCGTTGCTGGCGTGCTCGGCATCCTGGTCGGCGAGTCCTATGTGTCCGTCTTCCAGCGAGCGCACGGCCTTTTGCAGCGCCTCTTCAAAGGTGCGTCCTATCGCCATGACTTCGCCTACGCTCTTCATGCGCGTGGTAAGCGTCTCGCTCGTGCCCTTGAACTTCTCGAAGGCGAAGCGGGGGGCCTTCACCACCACGTAGTCTATGGAGGGCTCGAAGCAGGCGGGAGTCGCGCGGGTTATGTCGTTGGTTATCTCGTCCAGGGTGTAGCCCACTGCGAGCAGGGCCGCCTCCTTGGCGATGGGAAAGCCCGTCGCCTTGCTCGCCAGCGCCGAGGAGCGGCTCACGCGGGGGTTCATCTCTATGACCACCACGTCACCGTTTGCGGGGTTCACGGCGAACTGCACGTTGGAGCCGCCGCAGGCGACGCCGACGCGGTCGAGCACGGCGAGGCTGTAATCGCGCAGGTGTTGCAACTCCACATCGGAAAGCGTCTGGCAGGGGGCGACCGTGATGGAGTCACCCGTGTGCACGCCCATGGGGTCGAGGTTCTCGATGGAGCACACCACGATGCCATTTCCCGCCGCATCGCGCATGACCTCCATCTCGATTTCCTTCCAGCCCTCGAGGCTCTGCTCGATGAGAACCTCGCTGACGGGGGAAAGCTCAAGGCCTTGGCTCGCGATGCGCTCCAGCTCGTCGGTGGTGCGTGCCATGCCGCCGCCTGCACCGCCGAGCGTGAACGAGGGACGCACAACCACAGGCAGGCCGATTTCCGCTGCTGCCGCCTGTGCTTCTTTGGTCGTGTGGGCGATGCGGGCCTCGGCAACGTTGAGGCCGATGTCGCGCATCGCCTCGGCAAAGAGCTCGCGGTCTTCCCCGATTCGTATGGAAGGAATGTCGCAGCCGATCACCTCCACGCCAAAGCGCCCAAGAACCCCGCGTCGGTCGAGCTCAACCGCGCAGTTGAGTGCGGTCTGACCTCCCATGTTTGGGAGCAGCGCATCGGGACGCTCCCGCTCGATGATGCGCTCCACGGAGTCGGCCGTGATGGGTTCGACGTAGGTACGCGTTGACGTGTCCGGGTCGGTCATGATGGTTGCGGGGTTGGAGTTCACGAGCACGACCTCGTATCCCTCATGCATGAGCACGCGGCAGGCCTGGGTTCCCGAATAGTCGAACTCGCATGCCTGCCCGATCACGATGGGGCCGGAACCGAGGATCAGAATCTTGCGGATGTCATCTCGCCTGGGCATGCGCGACCCTCCTCTCGGGTTGGTCGATGGTAAGGTAGTCTTCGTCACCCTCCATGAGGCGCATGAAGGAGTCAAAGAAGTACGCGGCGTCGCTTGGCCCCGGCTTCGCCTCGGGATGGTACTGGCAGCTGAAGGCCGGGATGTCCAGGAAGCGCATGCCCTCGACCGTGCCGTCGTTGAGGTTCACGTGGGTGAGCTGGATGCGACCCCACTGTGGGTTTTGCACCACGGGGGCGGCATCGCGCCGAAACCACGTGCGAAGGTCTCGCTCGTGGGTGCTATAGCCTCCTGATTGTTCCGAGACGATGGGTCCCAGGCTCTCGAACATCGTGCCGAAGTTGTGGTTCTGCGCGGTGATCTCCACCCGCCTCGTGAGCAGGTTGACGACGGGTTCGTTGCCGCCGTGATGTCCAAAAAGGAGCTTCTCTATGCGCCCACCTGCGGCGAGCGTGATGATCTGGCTGCCGAGGCAGATGCCGAAGGTGGGCTTCTTGCCCAGGATTTCTCGTGCGGCTTCCACGGTTGCCCAGACCTGCCCCGGATCTCCCGGGCCGTTCGAGAAGAAGACCCCATCGGGATCTGAGGCCAAGGCTTCGCGCGCCGGGGTGTTCCACGGAACCACACGCACGTCGCACCCGCGGGCCTTGAGCCCGTCCAGGATGCCCTTCTTCATGCCGCAGTCGTAGGCGACGACGAGATGCTTTGCGCTTCCTTGGGAGTGCTCGGTCCTGGCGATGCCGCACGAGACGTACGCGACATGGTTGTGGTCGGATATGCCAGGCGACTGTCGTACGCGGGCGACGAGACTCTGCGGGTCCAGGTCTAGGGTGGATATGGCCGCCCGCATGGCCCCTCCTTCGCGGATGCGCAGGGTGAGGGCGCGCGTGTCCACGCCCTCGATGGCCACGACCTCGCGCGAGCGCAGCAGCTCGGGCAGGCTCGCCGTGGCGCGCCAATTGCTGGGGGTGTGGCACATGTCGCGCACGACCAACCCCCTCAGGTGGAGGCGCGGAGCCTGAAAGTCAGCCTCGCAGACACCGTAGTTGCCTACCTGCGGATAGGTGAGCGTGACGATCTGCCCTGCATAGCTCGGGTCGCTCAGGATCTCTTGGTAGCCCGTCATGGAGGTGTTGAACACCACCTCGCCGAAGGTCTCGCCCGAAGCTCCTGCGCTCCAGCCGGCGAACGTCGTGCCGTCTTCCAAGGCCAGAAGCGCGGGAGGCCTTCCCTCGCGCGACCTTCCCTCGCGTGGCCTTCCTTCGCGTGGCCTTCCCTCGCTCACCAACAGGTTCATGCGTACCGCCTTTCGTCAACAGAATGGCGGTCGCAGTATAGGAGGGAGTCGTCGGCATCGGCGGGAGAGAATGCGATGCAACATCGCCGCATCGGGCGGGAAACGAGGGCGCAACACGCGCGACACTGCACGGTGACAAGGGAACGGTTTTCTTGGCATCACGCTGCTCGCTAGCGACGTCGCGGACGCCCGCCGCGCCGCCGTGCCCGCGAGCGCCGCCGTCTGCCCACTACGCCGCGCCCGCCCGCCGCGTTCGCGAACGTCGCTGCGATGCCGTCGTGAGCATCCCTTACGTTTTATTGTTACGGCTAGTTCCTTGCCTGCGCTCAGCTTCCTCAATAGACGCTGCGAGCATGTATGAGTGCCTCGACGCGCACGAGGTCCTGCTCCGGGTAGTAGGTGTAGATGAGGTCGAATGGCCTCACGACGACCTTGCGCACTTCGTCTCCGAAGCGCTCCTTCACGGAGCGTGGAATGAGGGGTGAGCCGAAGTTACCGAATCGTTCTATGCAGTCGAGCGCTCGCAGAATCCTCGCCTCGACGCGCGGTGAGGTGACGCCCGCGAGGTCGTCCGCGAATCTCTCTGAGAACTCAAGCCGTGGCATGATTCGAGCGCTTCCTCGCGACCGCAGCCATCAGCTCCTCTCGTGATGAGTAATATCTGCCCTCGTGGAAGTCCTCTCTCGACTCCTCGAGGGCCTGCGTGACGCGTGCCTCGTAGAGCGCCTGCTCGACGGCCTCGGAGATGGTGCGCTCGAGCACCTCTTCCGAGAGGAACACGTACTTGCCCGCGCCGTTCTCGGTAATGTAGACGGGTTCGTGGTCTGCGATGGCTTTTATCTCTCGCTGGCGGTTTTTAAGTGCGACCGAGGGGTAGATTGCTGGCATGCGGACTCCTTTGCGGACGCAATTACGGTCTTATGGCTTGATGATAACATCTTTCGCTAGGGTTGCCTATCGGTTTCGTGCCTAGAGGGCCTGTCGGCTCTTGAGGTTCGCGACACAAAGGGCGTTCCCGCGCACGAGGTTCCGTACATGCTCCCTAGTATTTGCAGTCTTCGTTCGGGAGGAGCCCTGGTGTACACTTTTTGGCTCAGTCCCGAAACCTGTGGGCCGGAAGCCGCAGATGGGCCAGCACCGGACGGCTCCATTCCATGGCATGGCAACAGTTCGAGCGTTCGGGCCGCAGAGGATGCCATCCGTTTGGCCCTGTGGGGCGTTCCCCGGAATCGACGTTGCCGCGGCACGGCTGTGATTGCGCTTCGTGCGGCTCTCTTCGTCCAAGACTGCGCTTCGTGCGGGGGCTTCGGTCATTATTTGCTTTCGTGCGGGTTGTCAGAGCTTACGAAACGCAAATCCGACCGAAACCCGTCGCACGAAGTGCAAATCCGGCCGGAGCACCGAGGCGCGCGGCGTCCAAGGCCGGGAGATCGTGGGAAAGGCCGTTGAAGCGGCGGTAGAAAGAGTGGATCACACCGCCGGGCAGGCACGGAGCCGGCATTCGTCCCGGCGACCCGCGCCCCCTTGCGCCACACGTGGGGCGAGATCCGTCGCGTCCACTCGGCGCCGACCTCGTACGGTATTGAGTGCCGCTTTTACGCCGGCGCGGGAGGGCCTTCCATCGGATTGACGTTGGCGTGGCCACAGTAACGTCGTTCCGGAGGAATACTGCCACGCGGACGTCAATCTCACGGAACCCTGCCACGCGGACGTCAATCTCGGGGAACGCCGCCACGCCAACGTAAAACCCAAGGAACGCGACCCATGGGATGCCAACCACGGCGGCGGTCCGGGAACGCCAAGGGCATGACCTCCATCCACAGGTTTTGGGATTGATCCCCTTTTTTGCCCGGAAGTGCG
>CACXDP010000086.1 GCA_902766445.1 uncultured Coriobacteriaceae bacterium | reverse complement strand
GTGGGGATGCCTGGACTCGAACCAGGGAACCCAGAGGGAGCGGATTTACAGTCCGCCGCAGTTGCCGCTGTGCCACATCCCCATTTTCTGTTTTCAAGCACTCATCGGAAGCTTTGCTCCGTCAAGCAGGGAACAATGTACGCCCGTCTCTAGGCATTGTCAACGTTTTCTCTTGCAGACGGCCTCGCATCACGAAACCTGCACAAACTATGCCGCAAAGGCTACTCCGTTTACGTAAAGCGTGTGGCCGTTGAGGTTAATTCCGCTGGTGTCGCCGTCAAGTGAGGAGACGTAGCTGTCGCCGGTAAGCGTCCATGTGCTGCCAGCCTCCAGATACACCTTGGCAGTGCCCTTGTTCTCGACTGCACCGGCATAGGAGGAGCCGCCCGTTATGTTGAGCGTTACGCTGGAAACGCCGTCCACAACAACGTTGCCCGAAACCTCCTGGTTGGACAGGTTTACCGTCGCTATGCCGCCGTTCTTGCCGCTAGTCCCCCAGGAGTCAGCCGTGGCCGTAAGGAAGTCGTTGCTGTCCTTTGCGCCAACGAGCAGAACGCCGTCGAGGTTGATGGTGGTAGTCGTGTTCGTAACGTGGAACATGGCTCCCGTAAGCGAGGTAAGCGATCCGCCCGCCATGTTGAAGCTCGAGGCGCCCTCGGACGCGTCGCCCGACATGGACTGGTAGATAAGCACATTTGTCTTAACGGTGGACTGGCCGTTGAGGGTGGCGTTGCTTCCCGTAACACTGGCGTTGTTGAGCGTAACGGAGTTGCCACCCTCGATAACGACAGCCTCGGAGTTGGATGCCGAGAGCGTAGCGCCAGAAACGGTGACGTCGGCCGTGGAGTAGATAGCCGGCGAACCCACGCCACTGGTGGAGTAGCTACCCTTGGTGGCGGTTACGGTTCCGCCCCCGCGGTCCGTGCGGATAGCTGCTGATAAATTGCCCGAGGTGGCTACAGTGAGATTGGCTGCGTTCATGGACGCGCCACCAGTGGTCATGAGGCCGCCCGAGTTGTTGCCCGTGGTCTTAATCGTGGAATCCGATATGTTGATAGTCGTGCCCGATCCGTAGCTGAACACGCCGTTTGCATGGGCGCCATTAGTGGTTACGTTTGAGCCGGCGATGGTGAGGGTTGATCCGTTGTTGGCCAGTATGCCCGCGTTGATGCCATAGAAATCGGCGTCTTCTCCTGTAGCGTCACCTGTCTTGGTTACGGTTACATCGCTTAGCGAGAGATGCTTGCCGTCAACGAGGATGGCATTTTGGTTGGCCGAGGAGGAAGCATACGTAGTGTTCGAGGCGTTTACCGTGAGGTTGTTTGCGGTTTCGTAGGTGGTAGGTGCGCTGCTCTGGCCGCCCGGTTGGATACCGGGCTGCTGGCCGGGCTGCTGGCCGGGCTGCTGGGCGCCGGGCTGCTGGGCGCCAGGCGTCATGGGCATAAATACCGCTAGCAGTTCATTGGCCTTACCTTCATCCACGTTTAGGCTAAAGAGCTCTGCGAACTTTTGAATAAGACACCTCAGCAGATCCCCTGGGTTGTTGTTGGGCCGACCTGTGTTTTGTCCCATTCCCTGCTTAGTTGCCTGCTGCCCGTTGTTGTCGCCAGCCGGTTTTTCCGGAGGCTCCTGGCCTTCCGGCTGTTGATCGTTGCTCGGCTGCAGCTGCTGGCCGCCCGGCTGTTGGCCGCCCGGCTGTTGGCCGGCATCCTGCTGCGTCTGTTGCTCGTCACCCGGCTGCGGCTGCTGATTGCCCTCTCGCGGGAGAACCTGCTGCTCTCCGTTTTGCTGCGGCTGCAAATCACCACCCTGCCACGAACCCTGTTCCTCTCCCTGCCAAGGACAAGGGGCCTCTTCGCCGTTCATTTCCCACATCTGCCCCTGTTCCTGCGACGGCATCGAATACTCGGGCCGCTGCATCTGTTCCGGTGACTCAAATGGCTGCGCACCAGTCGGTCCCTGCTCCTGCTGCATGGGCTGACACATGACCATCTGATTCTGCCCAGGCTGCGGATCCAACTGTTGCATGGGTTCGGCGAGTGCTGCCGCAGGTGCAAGCGCAAGCGCCATGGCGCCTGCCAAAATGGCGGCCTTGGCCGTGCTTCCGCATGTGCGATTTTCAAAAAGATGCGACTTGTTTGTAATCTTGCGTACCATAGACGCTCCTTACGTCCTGGGCAAAGCGCCCGATGCTCGACGATGGGTTTCCATCGTCCTTGCTACCAACACGAACGTCGATGGCGCATCCTTTCAAAACATTGGTTCAGTCCCAAAACCTGTGGTTCGGCAGCCACACATAGGCCAGTTCGACGTCTGGTCGGATTGCCTCACACATCACGTATGTTCTGCGGTAAACAAATAAGCCTCCCTTTGTGAGGGAGGCATCGCAATCATGGAGCCAGAGATGGGAATCGAACCCATAACCACCGGATTACAAGGCCGGTGCTCTACCATTGAGCCACTCTGGCGCGTGAAGCATCATCATACCATAGATTCGCGCCATATGAAGCGAAAAGACAGCGCTTGACCACGATTCCACCGAAGGCAAGCAATCCGGGCAAGCCGTCCTGATGCCATGACACGACAGGCCCCGTCGTGTGTCAGCGTCCCAGCAACTCCCAGAGCTTAGCACGCGAGTCAGGAGAGAGGCGGTCCTCGACGGTCATGCGCATGTGAGAGCGATCGTCGTGCGCGAGGGCCACCTCATCGTTGGCCACCTGCATGTCACCCGCAAGAAGCTGGCTCGAAATCGTGGTGACGGGAATGCCGCCCACCGTCGCTCGAATGGCATTATCAGACGTGACGAGCAGCACGTCGCGACCCTGCGTGCGTGCTCGGACGACATGGCGCTCGATGACCGTGTCCGCCGACTCACCCGCGCGCGAAAACACCACCCGCACGCCGCCGGGCACGAAAGTCGGACGATGCTCCGATAGGTTTCCCGCGGCGTCAAAGACAACAATGGCCTCATATTTGCCCTGCGCATAGGTGGCGACATCAGCAACAAGCACCGTCCGCGCCGCGTCGAAGGGGTCGTGACCGTAGGGATCGCGCGAAAGCGAGGCCACGTCGGCCAACGCACCTGCGCCGGCATGCTCGTCAATAAGCGCGGAGTAACGCGGCGACGCACCGATAACGTTGTAGCCATCAACCACGAGAAGGGGCTTGGAAGAGGTCATGAGCCAAGCTCCTGAACTTCCGCCCCGGAAAGAACGGCCTCGGCTTCCAAATCAACAGATCCGGACTTTGCGGTAGTATCGTTGCTCATAGTCCGCCTCAACCACTCGTAGCAGAGAGCCGTTGCCGCCTGCGCCACGTTGAGCGACTCAACCCGTCCGCGCTGAGGCAAACGGCATTCGAAGTCGCAGCGTTTGCGCATGAGAGCAGAGACGCCTGAGCCCTCAGAACCCATCACCAAGCAAATGCGTCCCTCAAGCGGCGCATGCCACACGTCGTCGTGCGCGTGCTCGGTGGCGGCGCACACCCAGAAACCAGCCTCTTTGAGCTGATCTGCCGCCGTCGCGAGGTTGGGCACCTGGGCGATGGGAACATGCAGCACCGCCCCGGCGGAAGTCTTGTAAGCGGCAGTCCCCACGCGAGCCGCGCGAGCATTGGCTACCACGACGCCAGCTGCCCCCACGACCTCAGCCGTGCGTACGATGGCCCCGAAGTTGCCCTCATCCGTCACGTGGTCAAGCAACAAGACAAGCGCGTCGCCTTCACCAGCCGCTGCGATAACCTCGGTGAGTTCCGCATACTCGAACGGCTCGACCTCTAGCATGATACCCTGGTGCGCACCATGGGAAGACCGCCCGTCAAGGCGATCGCGCGCCACGTACTCCACCGGCACATCCCGTTGCTCCAGACGCACGACAAGCTCCTCAAGCGCCCGGTCGCGCTCCCCCACGGTAGTTGCCACCAAAGCGCGCCGAAGCGGCACGCGCGCGTCAAGGGCTTCGGCGCAGGCGCGACGCCCTTCGATGAAATCGCCCGCCAAGCGCTTGCGCTGGACGCCAGAACGCTGTACGCCCACACGCTGTGAGCCGGATCGGGGACCACCAGCACGACCACCAGGGCGCTGTTGACCTCCACGTCCGTACGCCGTCCCCTTTCGCCCGGACTTCTTGTCCCCGCGTGATGGGGCATATGGCTTGTGGTCGCGCTTGCCCGTGCCGCCGCGTACGTCGCGCCCGGGTTTTCTCGACTGGTTTTTTGCCATAGGGTTCCTTTCAGAATGCTCGGGACACGAGGACCTGCCCCAAAAGAATTGTCAAATCGGTCGGTGACACAAGGGGTACACAAAAGGGGTAGGCCCCTTTCGTGTACCCCTTGCGCTCCAAATACATCGCTCTGTTTCGCTTACTTACGGCGTAGGCGGGCACCGGCAGCGGTATCTTCCACCACGAGACCAAGCTCAGCTATGCCATCGCGTATGGCATCGGCCGTGCCCCAGTCGCGCGCGACGCGAGCCTCTTGGCGGGCGGCAAGAAGTGCCTGCGCAGCCTCGTCGGGATTATCGCCCACATAGCCCGCGCGGTCGGCAGCCAGCCCAACCAGCTCGACGGGCAGCTCGCTCTTTTTCGTCTCCTTGGAGAGGTCGATGCCCAACACACCGCACAGCTCCACGATGGCATCAGCCGCGCGCAGCGTGACCGCCGTCTCGATGGTGCCCGCCGCCTCGGAGAGGTACTTGTTTGCGGTAGTGACCAGGCCAAATACCGACGCGACGCCACCGGCCGTGTTGAAGTCATCGTCCATGGCTGCGACAAACTCGCGCTCCGCCTCGTCGATGGCAGCGCCCAGCGCACGATCGGCGTCGGTAAGGTGGCCATCAGGATTTGCCGCCTCAGCCGCCCAGCGGAGGTTCTTGACACAGCCAACGAGCCGCTCAAGCGAACTCACGGCACCATCAAGACGATCGAACGAGAAGTCGAGCGGCGCGCGATAATGCGTCTGCAGCATGAGGATGCGCACAGCATTGGCCGGGTAGCGGTCAAGCACCTCTTTTAGGGTATAGAAGTTGCCGAGGCTCTTTGACATCTTCTCTTCGTTGATCTGGAGCATGCCCGTGTGCATCCAGACATTTGCCAGAGGTGCGTGCCAGGCGCACATTGCCTGGGCGGTTTCGTTCTCGTGGTGCGGGAAGATGAGGTCGGCACCGCCTCCATGAATGTCGATGGGCGTGCCCAGATAGCGATGGATCATGGCGCAGCACTCGGTATGCCAGCCAGGACGCCCCTCGCCCCACGGGCTTGGCCAACTCGGCTCTCCTGGCTTGGCGGCCTTCCAAAGGGCGAAATCGAAGGGGTCGCGCTTCTCGTCGTTGACCTCCACACGCTCGCCAGCACGCAGTTGGTCGAGATCGCGACCCGAAAGGATGCCATAGGCCTTGTCGCTGCGCACGGAGAAGTACACGTCGCCGCTTGGCACGGGATACGCGCAGCCCTCGTCGATGAGCAGCTGAATCATCTCCTGCATGGCCTCGATCTCGCGCGTGGCACGCGGACGTATGTCCGGGTCGAGGATGCCGAAGCGATGCATCTGTTCGATGAACTTGTCGCTGAATTCCTCCGCTACCTCGGCAGCAGTGCGGCCTTGTTCGTTCGCGCGGTTGATAATCTTGTCATCGACATCGGTGAGATTCTGCGCGAAGGTAACCTCATATCCCTTGTACATGAGGTAGCGGCGAATCACGTCGAAGCTAAGAAACGTGCGGCCGTTGCCGATATGAATCTGGTCGTAGACCGTCGGCCCGCACACGTACATGCGAATCTTGCCAGGCTCGAT
>CACXDP010000085.1 GCA_902766445.1 uncultured Coriobacteriaceae bacterium | reverse complement strand
GTACTACATGAGCTTCGCCGTGGCCGCGCGCGACGACAACCCCGACTTCAACTTCTACGAGGCGGGCATCCCGGGCGTGGGCGAGGCTGCCAACGACATCGTGCCCAACAAGTTCCTCAAGGTCAGCGACTGGGGCTGGCCGATCGACCCGCTGGGACTGCGCTACGCGCTCAACTGGTTCTACGAGCGCTATGATCAGCCGCTCATGATCGTCGAGAACGGCTTCGGCGCGTACGACAAGGTGGAGGCCGACGGTTCCATCGACGACTCCTACCGCATCGACTACCTGCGCGCGCACATCGCCGCGATGATCGACGCCGTGGTGAAGGACGGCGTGAACCTGCTCGGCTACACGATGTGGGCACCCATCGACATCGTCAGCGCCTCGAGCGGCGAGATGGACAAGCGCTACGGCTTCGTCTACGTGGACAAAAACAACGCCGGCGAGGGCACGCTCGCGCGCAGCCGCAAGAAGAGCTTCTATTGGTATCAGCGCGTCATCGAGAGCAACGGGGCTGACCTGGGGTAGGACAAACCCTCCAGTTTGAGCGCCAGTAAAAGAGACCGGGCACATCGCGTGCCCGGTCTCGTCAGATTCTGGAGGCGAAGCCCGGATTCGAACCGGGGATAAAGGCTTTGCAGGCCTCTGCCTTACCACTTGGCCACTTCGCCGTCTATGCAAAAGGCCGATGTCACACCGGCCTAGAGAAATCACTGGAGCGGGCTACGGGGTTCGAACCCGCGACCTCAACCTTGGCAAGGTTGCGCGCTACCAACTGCGCCAAGCCCGCATCGCAGAAGCTACTATACAAGACTCCCCGAGGGAATGCAAGCACTTTTTTCGCGATGAATTCTATCGGGTAAAGACCAGACCGTTGCCAGCACCCTCCTTCGCGTCATACCAGGTCAACTGGCCGTTGTTGAGGGTGAAGGTGGCCGAACCGTTGGTGTAGACGGTCTCGTCCTCTTCGCCTCCGTCGTCAGTGAACGTGATGTTTGTCTTTGTACCTCCGCCATTGCAGACGAGCTGGTTGCCCTGCTGCTTGCAGGTATAGAGCCAGTTGGTGCTCTCGGTAGCGCTGCTACCCCACGAGACACTCACGCTGAATCCGCGGCCTGCGCTTCTGATGTCGATGGAGGCGCGGTCGGCATACCACGAACCGGCGAAATCGACGTCCCCAACATCCACCGAGTCATCATTGTCGCCAATCTCCTTCTCCTCTCGGAAGTCGGAGTCATCGACGGTCACGTGCACGGTCGTGCGCTGCTCCACCTGCGTGCCGGGCTTGGGCCATTGGTCGACGACTGTGCCGTGCAGCGAGTCTGCGTCCAGGGCGAGGTTGGCCGCATCGGTCGCGCTTTCGGCGCTCGTCACAGACATGCCGATGAGGTTGGGGACCTCGACCGTCTGCGCAGGACTCACGAGCGTAAGCGTCACCAGCGTGTTTGGATCGACCTGCGTACCAGCGTCGATGTCCTGGTCCACGACCTTGCCAGCGGGGTCGCCAGTGTAGCGCACGGCAAGACCAGCAGAGCGCATGGCAGCCTCGGCATCGGACCAGCTGTAGCCGATGACATCAGGGACGCTGACCTTCTCTGCGGGCTTGGGACCGAGCGAGACACAGATGCTTATGGTCGTGCCGGTCTTTACCTCGCTACCGGACGGAATCGACTGCGATATGACCCTGTCGGCCGCCACCTTGTCGCTATAGGAGGTGGTTGTGGCGAATCCGAGGCCAGAGTTGGCGAGGGCGGTCCTTGCATCCTCGCTCGCAAGGCCCACCACGTTGGGCACGGTGGACTTCGACGGCGCGAGCGCGATGGTGAAGGTCACCTTGCTGCCCTCTTTTACCTTGGCACCCGCCTCGATGGATTGCTTGAACACCCGTCCGGCCTTCGCTTGGGTGGTCTCCTCGGGGTCGGCAGCGACGGGGACAAGACCCACCTTCTTGAGGGCCTCATTCGCTTGGTCTTGCGTCTTGCCTATGAGGTTCGGCACCTGCACGTCTTTCTTTTTCGCCTTACCGGAAGAAACGACGAGGTCGACCTTGGAGTTAGCCTTTGCGCGGGTGAGGCCGTTGGGGCTCTGGGATATGACGTTGTCGAGCGGCACGGTGTCGGACTCCTTCGTCGTGACCTTGCCCACCTGCAGGCCGGAGGCAAGAATCGCCTTCTCGGCATCGGCCTGGGTGAGCGAAACCACCTGAGGCACCGTGTACTCCTTGTCCTCGAGCTTCTTCGCCGTGGGTCGCACTTGTTCTTGCTGCGTTTGCGGCTGCGGCTGCGATTCGGCCGAGGGTTCTTTTGCAGGCTTGCCAGTCAACGCGATAACGACGATTGCCACAATGGCCACAGCCGCGACGGCAATGGCAATGATGACGGGTTTGCCGAGCTTCCGCGAACTATTGACTTGCATCTTGTATCCCATGGTCGCTCCTACCGGTAAGTGACAGCTTGCTAGTGGTACGCGAAAGCAAGGCCATCGTCTCGCTAACGGTATCTCAAGTTATATCACGTTATGAGAGTATCTGGCAGGGATTTCGCCGCTCAGGGGCAACCAATTCTCGCACGTGGAACGCCATGTCACGCATCGGATTCCGCTTGTCTAGGAACACCCCAGAGAATGGCTTTCGTGAGGGGAGAGGGGCTTTAGCGGGGGCGAATCGTGGCGTTATGCTATCGTTTGGGCGCACAAACGACCGCGAAAGGAAAACGCAGCATGGCCGCACACTTCAAAGACAGCAAACCCGTTAGTTCTGACAATGATAGCTTCGCGAACGATACGGGGTATTTCGACGTAGTCGGACCCGCTGGCGGAGATGCCTTCGTTGACCACACCATACGTCCTCGCGGTTGGCGGGCTTGGCGCAGGCCACTATCCTATCTCATCGGCCTCCTCATAATCCTTGCCATCGCATTTACGATTGTGTTTGGAATCTCTGTGGTGCGCCTACTCGGAGACATCGATACGGCCAAGACCCAAGCCATGAATCTGGAACAAAGCCTTCTCTACGGCGATGGTGACCTCGCACGGCAGCAGACCACAGAGCTCACGAGCACGCTCGAGTCGGTGCACGACAAGGTCCATGGCAAGGTCTGGTCAATCGCCTCCTTCGTGCCTTTCGTCGGTCGCGACGTGCGCAACGCACAAACACTTGCCGATTGTATCTGCGATCTCTCACAAAACGCCCTCACACCACTCGTCGACAACGTGGCAGGTGTGCGACTAGCCGACCTCGTCGAGGAGCGCTCGGTAAACACCGCGATGCTTGGCTCTCTGCGCGCACCGGTAGTGGCGGTCTCCCCCGTTCTTGTGGCCAACGCACGTACGGTCGCGGCGCTCGAGCCAGGCGTCATTCCCCCGATCAACGATAAGCTCGCGCTGCTGCGCACACCCCTGAACGACGCGGCCGACCTGCTCGAAGACGCCGACCTGCTCTTTGGGATGCTGCTCGACATACTCGGAGACGGTGGACAGACCCGCACCTACGTGCTCCTCGCGCAGACGAACGCCGAGATACGTGCCGGCGGCGGCTTCCCAGGATCGGTAGGCATGGTGCAGGTAACGGATGGACAGGCGACGCTGAGCGAGTTCCACTCCGTGAGTGAGGTGCAGGGCATCGTACGCGACAACGGATTCGGGGCGGCAATCGGCGAAGACGAGCTGACCGCCTTTGGCGATGTGCTCTCCAACGACGCCGCCGGACCCACCCTCACGCCCAACTTCGTGCGCTCGGGCGAGATAATCAAGCAGCAGTGGGAGAACGCTTATGGCTACACGGTCAACGGCGCCATCGCCATGGATCCGATCTTTTTGCAGCGGGTGCTAGCACTCACCGGCGGCGTCGTAGCCTTTGACGGAACTGAGGTCAACGGCGAGAATGCGGCAGCCGAGCTGATGAACAACGTCTACCTGCGGTATGGCTACGATGATGACGGCAACTCGGAAGAGGATCTCTTCTTTAACGACGTTGCCCACCAGGCCTTCGCAAAACTCTTGGACACGATGGGCAGCTTCGAACTGGACGCCTTTGCGAAGCTATGGCAGACCGTTCGCCAGTCGGGCGCTGACCATCGCTTCCAGGTGTGGATGGCAGACGGGGCACAACAGAGCTTCGTGAGCAGGTTTGGCTTTGCGGGCGAAATCCAGAAGGACGTCGCGGCTCCCGAGCTCGGCGTTTATGCCAACGACAATACCTGGTCCAAGATTTGCTGGTACCTCGACATAGATGTCGACCTGGGCGTACCGACGCACAACGACGACGGCACGGGCACCTATCCCGTGACGGCGCACTTCCGCAACAACATCGGTGCCAACGAGGCATTCCTAGTACCGGATTACATCACCGGCGGGAACCCCCTCAAGCGCGACGTGAGCGACATGATCGAGACGATTTACCTCATGGCACCGATCGAAGCAACGATTACTGACTACGAAGTCCACCAAGACGCGCCGCTTCCGCAGGAGGCAATCGTGCCCGACGAGCACTTCACGCTCTACGGACGCGACACTTGGCGCTCGCGCATCCAGATCATGTCGGGCGGCGACACCTACGTGACCTTCTCGCTGACGATGCCACTCGATTTGGGCGAGCCTGAGGTGCGGACCTCGCCGCAGTGCAGGGACTAGCGCGGACAATGGGGGCGTTTGTCCCGCCTTGG
Organism: uncultured Coriobacteriaceae bacterium; assembly: GCA_902766445.1. GTDB lineage: Bacteria > Actinomycetota > Coriobacteriia > Coriobacteriales > Atopobiaceae > RUG440. The sequence continues at coordinate 7,581 of CACXDP010000085.1, read as the reverse complement.
CGGGACAAACGCCCCCGTCCCCCCTGTCCGTCCCCCTAGTCGCCCCAGCGGTCTACGGCCTGCTCTAGGTAGGTGTAATGCTCGACGCGATGGGCGTCGCTCGCAAGGTAGGTGTACAGACCTTCTTTGAGCATGCGCAGAGCGGGTCGACGCTCGTGCCCGAAACGGCCACCCTTGAGGAAGTCCGTCGAGGCCTGTAGCTTGCAACCCATGTGAACAAGTTCGCGCGCGAGGCCGACATCCTTCTGTATGGCGACATAGCGCTCCGGATGCGCGACGATAACGTCGTAACCAAGGCCCTGAAGCTCCCAGATGGTGCGCTCGTAATCCCCGTAGCGAGACGAGCGTGCACCGACCTCGAGCTCGAGCAGGAACTCGTTGCTGCCGTTGAAGTGCAGCTTCTCCGCCCAGCCAAGACCGAGGTCCATGAGCTTGCGGTAGTTGACCTCGAAACCCATCTGCACAGGAAACGTCTCGTCAATGGCGTGGACGGCACTCTCGAACGCCCTGAACGCACGCCACATCGGCAGGTAGTCGAAGTAGGGATCGCGACAATGCGGGGTGCAGGTGATACTCGTAACACCTGCCTTGCGCGCCGCCTCAAACATGGCAAGGGATTCTTGCATGTCGCGCGCGCCATCGTCAACGCCCGGTAGTATGTGGCAATGAAGGTCGCGCATCTTTCCTCGTTCCCTCGTGCCGTTGGCCTCTCTGCGGTAAATATCGGTACAGTATACTAACTGGCAAGGGCTTTGGCAAACTAGACACCTGAAAAGGGCCACCCCTTTGTTCGCCGCAGGGGTAGCCCTTGTGATCGTGCTCCTTGTAGCGGCGGTTAGCCTTGAGCGAGCGGGTTTGTGCGGACTTGAGGCCTCGCATCCACGCCCTCGGGCAGGGTGAGTGTAAAGGTTACCGTCGTATCGCCTCCGCCGAGTATGTGTATGAACGAGATACGCGTGTCACGCTCGTACAGGAGTCCCTGAAGGTCGTGCTCGTTAGCCTTAACCTCGTCGGCGACGGGCTCGTCTTGGTGTACCTCGTAGTCGCTGATGGTCGCGCCAAGCGGAGCCATCACAAAGATACGCTCTATCATGTCACTCGCATCGCGCTTGGTGGGATTGCCACCCGTGATGTAGCGCGGCGCCTCGGCAGCATCATCCTGCGTGATGCTGTTACGGAAGTGTGCCGTTACATGATACGAGGTCGTGCCGTCGGCGTTACGCTGCGGCTGTCCGACGTCTGCGCCGATGTTCAGATACCAGCACATCTTTGACCAGGTGTAGTCCGTGGCGTAAAGACCAAGCTCTGGGGTGTTGATGTCTTTCTGCAGCTCGCCTGAGATGCCAAAGTCACGCATGTACGACTGCTGTGTCTCGTCGGCCATCCAGACCTTGAACCTATGCTCCTCGCCACCCTCTTTGATCGTCTGCCACAGCTCGCCCAACCCCTTCATGTCGAAGTCGCCGATCTTGTCAAGCAAACGAGAGAAGGACTTATCTGCCACGTCGGAGAAGAATGCGTCTTCTTTTGCGTTCCCGTCCGTCTCGTAGCCGTAGCGCCAGTAGACGTTGTTCAAGAGCTCGTAGGCGGCGTTGTCGCCCGTGAGGACCGTGCCGTCATCCGCCTCGATGTCGCCGACCATGGCTATGACCTTCTGCAGAAAGACCGGGTCCATGGCGATAGCTCCGTCGAGTTTCGTGCCATAGGCGTCCTCCCACTCCTCCTTGGCAATCTGTCCCACACGCGAGAAGTCGGGCGTGAGGGTTATCTCTCTTGGGGCGCTGCCCACACCAACGCCGATGAGGTCTTTTTCATCCTGGCTCAGCGCAGCGCAGAACTCATGACCTCTCACGATGCCATCCACCTCTAGAACGCTCTGGAACGTGCCGAGCTCCGCCACACCGTTGGTAACTTGCACCAAGCCAACTGAGCCCGGATATCCGCCGCCAGGTCGCGCCTCCGCATTCGAAAGAGCGAGTATCAGGTACGTTCGCGTCTGTCCACCGTCGCCCAGGACGCCGAGCAGCATGGAGAAAAGGCCATCTGCGTCACCGAGCAGATCCTCGGCCGTCGACAGCGGCTCACGAAGTGAACCAAGAAGCTCGTTAAGCTGGTCGACAACCCCAGGGGTCAGCGAGTTCATCGTTTGTGCGTTGTTCACGATGACCGGCGCGATCTGCACCACAGTACCACGCATGTTGTTGAGCATGGCAACGTCGACCGAGCGCTCCTTCACGAGGTCCGTCAGCGGCACGCCGGCGACGTTGTCCGCAAAGGGTACAAGCGCATTGCTCGAGAGATCCCGCGCGCAATCGGCCAACGTGCGGGCGTTCGAGACGTCGTGTCCCACGATAGGCAGGAACGAGGCAATTCTCCAAACTGGCGTGTTTACCTCGCCCTGTATGTCGGAGATACCGGCATTAACTTTCTGAGCAATGTCGCGCACCTTTTCGCCATCGCCCGAGAGAAGGCTCTGCTCCAGTCCCTGCGCCTCTTTTCGTACGCCACGAGCCTTGTCCAGAACGCTTCGCGCCGACAGTGCGACTGCCGCACCCACGCCTCCAATCGCCACCACCAGCACCAACAAGACCACGATGAGCACACGAACCCACACCTTCGCGTTCGTGCGCACGCGGTGATGATGATGGTGATGATGATGGCGGCGGCGCGTTCGACCGCGCTTCTTGTCTCTCAGGTCTCTTGGCAGCTTACTGAAGGTCTCGCTTTCATGCGATTCAGAGTGGCCGTGATGTGCGGACATGTGGTTCCCTTCCTTGGACTAGTGCCTTAACGTTGCAATGGTAGCAGAACTCATCTCGTTCGCGTCAAGTACCATATGGGAGAGCAGCAAGGCACACGAAAGGGACGGCCCTCTCGTGTGCCTTGCCCTGACGGAGGCAGTGGCGGTGCATTACGCCCTGCTGAACAACACCTCGCTTTCACTGCCATACATCTGGCATGTCTGCTTGTCCGTATTATCTCTCACATAGGACCATGCTTCACCTAGCGTAACCCGAGAATTGTTATTCGTGTCAGCCGACATGTATCCCGCCGTATAGCTTCCGTGAGGATACGAGCAGCCCAGCCCGTGCAGCAGCGTGTACGTAAAATCGCCATACGAATACACGTCTCCATCGACTGAATAGCTTAGCTCAAGGAAGGAGGATGCGGTAAGAACCACGAATTTGTTTTTGCACAACTCACCGGACTTTGGAAGTTGACCATTTACGGGTATCACCTTGTCATACGACGCAAAGGTATCGATGATTTGTTGGTTGAAGATCTGCAAACTCAGGTCAGATTGCGACTTGGACTTTGATTTTGCTATGGCCGCACCGCTGAAGCAGCTGTCGAGGATCACTATCACCTTGCCCGGAACCTTGGAGAGTTCCTCCGCCAACTCGTTGGTAGTGAGGAGGCTGCCATCCACACCGACAAGGGCTCCATGGTCTGGGTCCAAATAAGGCAGGCCCTCGCACCCATGCCCAGAGTAGTAGAACAAGGAAACGTCATCGGAATCGGCTTCGGCAAACGTTGCTTTGATGGCAGACTTTATCTGAGACGCTGTCTTGTCGGGCCGCAGGTTAGTCCTGTAGGTATTCGACAGACCACGAAGCATCCCACCCATCGCCTTCATGTCGTTATCACAACCGTACAAAGGATCATCATCGTAGTAGTATGTGTTGCCCACCAACAGGCTACGATAATTGGTTACGGCCCTCTCCCGCACCGTCAGGGTCGCGGCCGAGCTCGTGGCCTTCTGGCCGGCCGAGTCCGTCACCACGCAGCGGTACTTCCTGCCGGAGTACGCCGACTTGGCGGCGACGCTGAGCGTGCGCGTGGCGTTGCCGGTGAAGCCGGTGGACCTCCAGGTCGTCTCGCCCGCGAACTGGGTCTGCCACTTGTAGGAGAGGCCCGTGCCGGAGGCGCTGACGGAGAAGGTTGCGGTCTGGCCGTCGTCGACCGTGACGCTGGAGGGCTGCGAGGTTATCCGGGGCGGCGCGACCGACGCATTGGCTATGCGCACGTTGAACGTGCCGGTCACGGAGCTGTTCAGGTAGTAGGCCTCCACGAAGTAGGCCTTGCCCGCCTGGAGGGACCGCTCGATCTTGAAGTTGAGCCCGTCCCCGTCGTCGTCGTTGGAGGCGAGCGTCGCGCCGTCGGGGCCGTAGAGGTACCCGTACGTGTCGGAGGAGGACACGGACTCGAAGACGTAGGTCCCCGAGGAGGAGGGCGTGAAGCGCAGCCGCACGTGGGCGCCCGCGGTCGCGACCTTCGCGGTCAGCGTCCCCGAGGAGACGCGCCTGGAGAGCGAGAGCGACATCGAACCGGTGCCGGAGCCGTAGAACGACGCCTCCAGGTAGTAGGTCACGTTGGGCTGCAGGGAGCACGAGACCATGAAGTTGCGATCCTCGCCGCCGTCGTCGTTGCTGACGAGCACGTTGCCGGACGAGTCGAGGATGCTGCCGATGGTGTCGCCGCCGGCGAAGGACTCGAAGACGTAGGTCCCGGAGGTCGGCGGCACGAAGCGGTAGCGCACGGAGCCCCCGCTCGTGGAGACGCGCCCCGAGAAGGAGCCCATCGTGACGGTCGCCGCGGAAGCCTTTGCCTTCTGATCGGCCTTGTCGTCTTCAATTGCGTCGGCCTGCGCCTCGATAGTCTGGTTCTTGTCTTCGTCCGTCTCCTCAATAATTTGCTCCTTGTTTTCTGCTGGAGCCTCGGGAGCCGTCTCCTCCGTGCTTTCTTCTCCCTGACCAGCTACTACCAACGAGGGAGCCTCTTCGTCGGAAATCTCCTCGACGTCTTCGGCGGGTTCTTGCTCCTGAGAATCTTGTTCGGGACTCGGTTCCTCTGTCACCGCATCCGTCTGCTCTGCCGACTCGATGTCGATCATCTCCGTCTGCGCTTCCGCAATTGCGTCTACGGGAAGCATGCTCAGCATCAACATGACACTCATTAGAAAACTGGTGATGCGGCTTGTCAGTGATGGATTTCCTCTTTCCCTGCTCTTTCTCTGCATGGCAGGCCCCTTTCTTCTGCATGATGAGTATTCGCATGATTTAATATTACAAACCCTGTGGGACAAGAATTGCGTAAGCAACATGAGCGCTATGCCCCAATTCTGCATGTTGCGCGGTCAGTTTTGACTGAGTAACGCAGCTACCCAAAGAGCAGCCTTCTCGCGGCGATGTGTACCTTGGGCGCGATGAGGCACCAGCCTAGCAGCAGCAGGACAGACGCGCCGAAGTAGACGAGCGTTCCAAACTGCGCCAGGGGCCTCAGCAGCATCAGCGCGAGGCGATGGTAGATATATAAGTAGAAGAGGTTCTTTCCCGCCCACACGAACGGCACGCTCAGGTAGCGGACGTTCATCACCGCCAAGGTAACCGCGAGCGCAAACGCGATGCTCCGCGCATTGTACATGAGTATGTAGGGCTCCCACGAGAAATATGCGACCACAAACACGACAGCGCAGACGGCTATGCCGCATATGCATCGTCGCAGGCTAGGCGCACCGAAGCGCCTGAGGAGAAGCGACAAGGCCATGCCCGCGGGGTAGCAGAAGATGGTGTTGTACCACCTCGTCCCCTCGACGGGATTGTCCATCCAGAGCACGAGGACGTAGGCGAGCGTCCCCGCGACCACGAGGCCAAGCCCCTGCCACGGCTTCTTCGCGACCTTGAACGCCACCCACGTGATGGCCCACATGCACAGGATGGCAAATATGTACCAGTTGCTGTTCCCCAGGCTCTTCCGGCCGACGAGCGCAAGGAGCACGTAGTCGAGCGTTGGCGCCTGGCCCCGCGCGGCGCAAAACACGGCATAGGGAACGAGGGCGATTGCCACGTCGAGGACGAACGGCAGGATGCGCGATGTCGGCATCCGCTCCGCGTAGCGCTCCTTCGAGCAGATGGACTCCATGGCGCCGTAGCCGGAGTACATGAGGAACGTCGTGACGATCATCTGCCCAATGCGGTCAACCGTAGCAAGGTACAGGTTGTCAAACCCGGACAGGCACTCTACCGGCACGTAATCCTTGCTATGCTTCAAGAACACGAGCACGATGAAGAACCCGTTCACGTACGAGGTGACATCGCGCGAGAGCAGGTCGTCGCATCGGCGCGAGAGCGGCCTGGGGATGCCGAAGGCGCCTAGTGCCGCGACGCAAAACGCCAGGAGAAACAGAAGCAGCATGCGCGCACCTCATGCGTTAAAGCCAAGGGACGGCGAGTCGCTGCCGCCCCGTCCACATGCAGTCTATTGTAGCCCAAGCGACGTTGCGGCACGGCGCTGGTGCCAAAGGGTGCTCCCTTGTCTGTCACGTCCTCACAAAACACCTTCGTATAGCAGCTTGTCCTCAATGTGCACCAGATGAACACCGGACTGCTTGTCCTTGTTGAAGTTAAAACTCAGCATGTAGCCGGTTTTAAGCCCGAAGAAATCCAGATACTCGCCAATCTGTTTCTCGCCGTCAGCGTTGTACCGAGGCCCGCGCCAAATCTTCAGCTCTATAATGTACTGCCGCCCCAGATAGTCAACGACCACATCAGTTCTGGTCTGATCTCTGGTCTGCGCTTCAATATAATAGTTGCCCGTGCCATTAATGATCGGCTTAAGATAGAGCAGGAACTGCTCTCTTCCGTCCTTCTCTTTGAACCGTTCCCTCAGCGGCCCGAATATCTCTGTGTATGTAGAGATGAAACGCTCCATAATCAGCCGCATATTGAGCTTTCCGTCCGTGACGAACTGGTTCTTTGCCAGATCGCCCGCCCTGGCAAAGACGTTGTCTTTCAGTTCCTCCTCCGACAGGAAGAGGTTGTACAGCATCATTTCGAAGATTCTGTTCGCCACACGAACTGTGTTGTGGTCGTTCCTGATCAGCCCATACATTTGCATCTGAACGATTGCATCCTGCTGCGCGTTATACGAGATTTTTGTTCCTTCCATCAGGATGCTTCGTATGGAAGCCTTCAAATCCGGATGATTGTCCAGGTTCTTTGTCAACGACTGGAACAGCGTGTTGTTTTCCGCCAGAAGAAGCTTGATCGCCTCGTCAAGGCCGCTTCCCGACCATGCGGCGGCTGCTCCGATTTTGGAACTGACCCGCTCGTCAAGCAGCTGGCAAATACGACTCACCAAATATGGATATCCGTGCGTATACTCTCGGATCTGTTTCGCGATTTCCGCCGTGTTCATCCCAACGCGATGATCCGCTTCGTACTCATCCAGCATTCCCCGGATGCCGGCCTCGGACAAACTCATGTCGACGTCAAAGTCCGCCGCAATATTCCACGGACTGTTGACCTTATGCTGATCCTCGTCCCGAATCTTGCTCTTAAGATGCTTTACGTCGGTCACGCCCGCAAGGATGACGGACTGAAACGTCTTGGTGCCTTTCGTTTCTCTGCTAATGTAATTGTCCCTGAGTCCGGCAAGGAAGCCCAAAAAGACCTGATTGTTCGTTGCCGTATCGATCTCGTCAACGATGAGCACGACGCCTCTTTTTGACTCGTCACACCAATCAAGCAATACGTCGAACAAGTCCCCGAGCCTTGTTGTCGGGGCGTCGCGTCTGAACAG
>CACXDP010000084.1 GCA_902766445.1 uncultured Coriobacteriaceae bacterium | reverse complement strand
GTCCTCCTCGCGGGTGGCCCAGCTCGTCGCAAGGCGCACTACGGTGCGTCCGTCTTTCCGCCGCTCCCAGAAGCTCATCTCCACATCCTGCGACAGCGCCGAGAATCGTGTGGCATCGAGCGCCACAAAGACCTGGTTCGTCGGGGCTTCGATGGGCATTTCGTAGCCGATAGCGCGAAGGGTGTGGCGAATGCGGTCTGCAGCACGCACGGCATCACGTCCGATGCGCTCGTACAGTCCGTCACGAAACAGCTCCTCGAACTGTATGCCACACACGCGTCCCTTTGCCAGAAGCGCCCCATGCTGCTTGACCATGCTAAAGAAGTGCGGCACCGTGTCGTGCTTAGGAAACACGACCGCCTCGCCGAGTAGGCAGCCGCATTTGGTGCCACCGATATAGAAAGCGTCGGCGAGTCGGGCAAGGTCGGCAAGCGTGAGGTCATTCGCATCGCTGGCTAGCGCGTAGGCGAGTCGGGCGCCGTCTACGTAGAGCGAGGCCCCGTGGTCATGACATGTCTGAGAGAGGGTCTCGAGCTCGGACCGCGTGTAGATCGTGCCGTACTCGGTGGGTTGCGACAGGTAGAGTAGGGCGGGCTGCACCATGTGGTCTCGGTTGTCATCCGTCTTCCAAGCGTCGAGGCACGCGGCAACCGTCTGTGCCGACACTTTGCCTGCCTCCTGGGGGAGCTCGATGACCTTGTGTCCGCCGTGTTCGATGGCGCCGGCTTCGTGTGTGCTTATGTGCCCGGTCGTTGCTGCCATGACGGCCTGCCAAGGGCGGAGCATGCAGTCGATGACACACGCGTTGGCCTGCGTGCCGCCTGCGAGGAAGAACACATCAGCCTCAGGTGCTTCGCATGCCGCGCGAATGAGCTCGCGCGCCGCCTCGGAATGTACGTCAAACCCGTATCCCGCGCATGGTTCCAAGTTTGTGCGCACAAGCGCCTCCAAGAGCTGAGGATGTGCGCCCTCCATGTAGTCCGAGGCAAACGGAAGCTTCCTCTGCGGCTTGACCATACCAACTCCTATCTCTTACCTAAGGGTGTGACAGGGGGGCTGTCCCCTCTGTACCTCTTGGGTGCATTTCATTGTGGCACAAACCTGTTGGGATGTGCCACTATATGGTGGCACGCACGGATCCGGACGAAGGAGCGACTACATGAACGAGCGGCTCGAGGCCCAGCTGGCGTTTGCCCTGGAGCTCGACAAGGAAAAGAACGTCTTTCGGCAGACACACCTCTCGGGACATGGGCGACGCGAAAACGATGCCGAGCACGCCTGGCATATGGCTGTCATGAGCTATCTGCTGCGTGAGTACGCCAACGAGGAGGTCGATGTCGCTCGCGTCATGCTCATGTGCCTGATTCACGACGTTGTGGAAATCGATGCTGGTGACACCTACGCCTACGACGAGGAGGGCAAGGCGACCCAGACCGCACGTGAGGAAGAAGCAAAGAAGCGTATATTTTCACTGCTGCCCGATGACCAGGCCGCGGAGCTCATGGCCGTCTTTGACGAGTTTGCAGCGTACGAGACAGCTGAGTCCAAGTTTGCTCACGCGATGGATAACCTTCAGCCCATCATACTCAACAACAGCAACGATGGCAGCGACTGGGCAGAGCACGGCGTGAGCGCCAAGCAGGTCTACGGCAGGCAGGGCAAGACCGCACTCGGTTCGCAGCGAATATTCGATGAAGTCATAGACCCCATTCTGCAGCATCATGTCGAGGCGGGACACATCAGGAAGTAGGTGATTGTGCGATGCGCAGAGTGCGCCTCTTGTGGTTGGTCATACGGCGCTCAGGCGCATGGAAGGCACTCGCGGCGTTCTTGGTGCTCTTCTTTGTGTGTGCGATACTGGTGTTGGTGGCAGAGCCTGGGGTGGACAACTTCTTCGATGCCCTGTGGTTTCTCTGGGCGGTCTCCACGACAGTGGGCTTGGGAGACCTGACAGTCGTCACGATCGTAGGGCGCATCGCGTCAATGGTGTGTTCGGTCTTTGCGATTGTCACGACAGCAGCCCTGACGGGCGTGATCGTGGATTTCTTTAGCGAGGCGCGAGAGCAAGACCTCCAGGGTTCCATTAGCGAGTTTCTTGACAAGCTCGAACGGTTGCCAGAGCTCGATCGCGAGGAGTTGGAGGACATATCCAAGCGCGTTAAGAAGCTGCGACAATAGGGGCTGCGTGGCTCCGAGTGGCTATATCGGTATACTAGTTGGGTATTTCGACGTGATGCGCCTATCAAAGGAGAAGCCATGATGCAGAGATTCATGCTCTTGGTCAGCCACGCTAAGCTTGCGGAAGGTGTTGCCTCCGCACTTGAGATGCTAATGGGGCCGCGTGACAACGTGTTTGCGTTTGGCATGGAGCCGGGCGAGAGCCCCGAGGCATTCGTAGGCCGGATGTTGCAGCACCTTCCCGGACTTACGGGACTCACGAAGCGTGACGCAGTCGTGGTCCTCGGTGACATCGCGGGTGGGGCGCCGCTTACAGAGACCTGCGCCATGCTTGCGAGGGAGAATCCCGAGACGCAGTTTGTGGCATTTGGCGGTCTCAACCTTCCGATGGCGATTTCGGCGACGATGGCCCTTGCGGACGGCCTTGACCTCGACGCCGTACGTGATGCCGTGCTTGCCGACGGCGTCGATGCCGTGAGGCAGGTGTAGTTACGCCACCTCGATGCGTCCCTTGAACGCGCGGGCGAGGGCGGTCTCCACGTCCTCGTCCTCGGCCATGCTCGTCTCCACATATAGTGCGTCGCCATTCAAGTCACACCACGCCCGAAGCTCGCGCGAGACGATCTGCTTCTCGGGCCCCATGTCGAGCGTGGCACTCACGACGCGGGCGTATACCGTGCGTCCGTCTACTTCATGCTGCTCCACGTCAGAGGCACCCACATCGGTGTAGCCGTACTCGGGGTTGAACTTGTCGAGCGATGCCGTCGTCTCTTCGAGGGCCTCGAGCCCACCCTCTGGTGCGAAGTCATACAGGAGCATGCCAAAGGAGGCTCCGTTGCCGGCGCTCGAAAGCGTTGCCGAATGCCGCGTGTAGCCAAGGAGCGAATCACCGTTCCTCTTTATGGTGACGTGGCGTGAACCGTCGGCATTGTCGATTGAGAGGTCGGCCTGGTAAGATGCCGCATCCACGGTTCCGCCGCCTTCCACGAATTCGAGGGCCTCGTAGGCGTCAGCCAGGAGCTGCTCGGCATCGAGCTCGGTTCCTGAATCCTTGTTCACGTCGCAGCTCACGTTGACGGCAAACGCGCAGTCATCCGCGCGCTTCTCCCAGGCATGGAGCGTCACGAATGAGTGTGCCTCTGCGAGTGCGTCTGTCTGTGCCTTTGCCTCGAGGTCGCTGATTCCCATGCCGATTTCGTAGGCCGCCTCGTCGTTGAGCACGTAGGCGATGTCGTGGCCTGCAACGGTCGCGTGCGAGACCTCGACGTCCTCGCCAAAGAATCCCTGCTCCGTGGTGCGAGACCACGAGGCATCACGCGCTGCCGAACCAGCTTCGTTGATGTATTCAAAGCGGAAGCTCACACTGCCCCACTCGGTAGCGATGTTGTTGTAGGTGATGCTGTTGCGATCCCACCCGATTGACTCGATGTCGGTCCACGACGTGGGCTGACTGACCACGCAAATCTCCTGCAAGCCAAGATCCGCACTCTGCGCCTGGTCGACGGTCGCATCGCTTGTGATGTATTTGCTACCCTCGAAGGTGGCGACCTGGTCGCCTGTCTGGGTCACATCAATGCGCCCGCCTGCATCAGGCGCCTCGTCTTCGCGGCTGACGACCTCGGTGGCTTTCGTTTCCGTTTGGGTCGGCTGTGCGCTGGTTGTATCGGTGGTCTCTGGCTGTGCGCCACAAGCGGCAAGCGAGCCGACGAGTGCCGCAGCGAGCAAACCGCGTCCGATGCCTTGGGACAAGTTCTTCATGGGATGACCTTTCGCCGGAGTGTTTCTTGCCCATGGTACCATGTTCGGAACAAACAATCGCCAGACAGGAGTTGACCATGGGCCTCACACGCAAAGAAGTGCGTGGCATTGCCGAGTATGCACGCATCGCGCTTACGGAGGCAGAGCTCGACGAGATGACCACGTACCTCAACGAGGCCATAGAGCTACTGCAACCCATCCGAGAATACAACCTTACGGGCGTCGCTCCTACGTTTCATCCCATCGGAGACCTCTCGAACGTCATGGCCGCCGACGAACTCGATGCGAACGATCGCGCACTCGAGCTTGGCGTGGCCTTAGGCAATGCAGCATCGACGCAGGGGAGGGCGTTTCGCGTGCCGTCGATTCTTGGTGATGGGGGAGGGGATCGCTGATGGCAGGCTTTGACCAGCTTGGCGCGCGGGCCATTGCCGCGGGCGTCGCTGCGGGGGACTTCTCCGCCAGCGAGGTGGCAAGGGCCGCGCTCGATGCCATAGAGGCTCGTGAGCCAAAAATTCAGGCGTTCTTGCAGGTGAGCGCCGGGCTCGCCCTCAAGGCGGCTGCCGCTACAGACGCGCGACGTGCTGCAGGCGAGGAGCTGGGACTGCTTGCCGGCGTGCCCGTCGCGTTCAAGGACAACATGCACCTCTTGGGCACGCGCACGACCTGCGCATCGCTCATGCTCGAGCACTACGAGTCCCCCTTCACTGCCACCTGCGTGCGCCGCATGCTTGACGCAGGCGCCACGCCCATGGGAAAGACAAACATGGACGAGTTTGCGTTCGGATCCTCTACGGAGTCAAGCGCCTTTCACCGGACCTACAACCCGTGGGACATCACGTGTGTTCCCGGTGGTTCGTCGGGCGGAAGTGCGGCTGCGGTGGCTGCGGGAGAGGTGACCCTGGCACTTGGCTCCGATACGGGTGGCTCCATCCGACAGCCGGCGAGCTTCTGTGGTGTGGTGGGCATGAAGCCCACCTATGGCGTGGTGAGTCGTTATGGTGTCGTGGCATTCGGCTCCTCGTTGGACCAAGTGGGTCCTTTCGGTCGCTCGGTCGCCGATGTGGCTCTCGCCATGGACGCGCTTGTCGCTGCTGGGCGCGATCCCTTCGATTCTACCTCGCAGGAGGTGCCGGCAGGCTTCCTCGCACATCTCGAGGCCTCGGTGGAGGGCATGCGCGTGGGAATCATGCCGGACCTCATGGGGCATGAGGCGCTGACGCCGGAGGTGCGTGCCGCGCTGGATGACGCCCGCGTGGCGCTAGGGGACCAGGGTGTGGAAGTCGTGGAAGTCGACCTGCCTCACATGGCTTCCTCGATTGCTGCCTACTACGCAATCGGTCCCTCGGAGGCGTTCTCCAATCTCGCGCGCTTCGACGGCGTGCGATTCGGCTATCAGCAGCCAGGTTGTACGACGCTTGCCGAGCAGACTGCCCTCTCCCGCGCCTACGGCTTCGGAGCCGAGGCCAAGCGCCGACAGATGCTGGGTGCCTATCTGCTTGCGGCTGGTGTGTACGACAAGTATTACTACCCAGCTCAGCAGGTGCGTACGCTCATCACGTCCGACTACCGCAGGGCGTTCGCGCGCTGTGATGCCATCATGCTCCCTGCAGCGCCTACCACAGCCTGGTGCTTCGGGGAGGTGAGCGATCCCATGCAGATGTATGCGTCGGACCTCTTTACCATCTCGTGCAACATCGCCGGCAACGGTGGCGTCTGCGTGCCCGTAGGCCTTGGCGCTGACACAGGCATGCCGATTGGAGTTCAGCTACAGGGGCCGGCGTTCCAAGACCACAAGTTGCTGCGCATGGCACGTGCGTTGGAACGTGGCTTGGAGGAGTCAGGTCGCATCAAGCCCGGTTCCGTGGCACCGGCGTTTGCGGGGAAGGGAGGCGAGCTGGCATGAGGAACGTTCGAGAAGTCCTGCGCGATTGGGAGGCTGTCATCGGGCTCGAGGTTCACACCGAGCTCACCACGCTAAAGACAAAGATGTTTTGTGACTGCAGGCTCAGTCATGATGACCCGCCAAACACGAATGTCTGTCCCGTGTGCCTTGGCATGCCCGGCGCGCTACCCGTTCCCAACGAGCGGGCCATCGAGGCAATCGTGATGGCGGGCATTGCTACCGACTGCCAGATTCAGCGGCGCTCGTACTTCTATCGCAAGCACTACTTCTATCCGGACATGTCAAAGAACTACCAGACGACGCAAGGCCCGGTGGCGTTCTGCATGCACGGGCATCTTGACCTCGAGGTCACAGGTCAGGGTGCTGAGGAGAGGCCCGAATTCACGGTGGAGAAGGCTGCGGGTGGGAGCTATGTGGTTCCTATTCGCATCCTGCGCATCCACATGGAGGAAGACGCGGCAAAGATGGTGCATGTGGGTGGTACCGAAGGACGCATCACGAGCGCGTCCGAGTCCCTCATCGACTACAACCGTTGCGGTACGCCGCTCATCGAGCTCGTCACAGAGCCGGACCTGCGTACGCCCGAGGAGGCGCGTCTCTTTATGGAGCAGCTTCGACAGACCTTCCGCACCCTGGGCATCTCTGACTGCTCGCTTGAGAACGGTTCCATGCGCTGTGACGGCAACGTGAGCATACGCCGGCGTGGTGACGAGCGCCTGGGCACAAAGACCGAGATGAAGAACCTCAATTCCTTCAAGGCGCTCCATGACGCCCTCGCATACGAGATTTGCCGGCAGGCGGAGGTACTTGAGGAGGGCGGTGTCGTCTGCCAAGAGACACGGCATTGGGAGCCGAGCCGTCGGCGAACCGTTGTGATGCGAGCCAAGGAAACGTCCGACGACTACCGCATGTATCCAGATCCCGACCTCGCGCCTTTCGACCTCTCGGATGAGTTCATCGAGCGCTGTCGTGCACGCGTACCCGAGCTGCCGCTCGCCAAGCGCGACCGCTACGTTGCCGACTATGGGCTCAAACGAGCCGACGCCGCGCAGATCGCAAGCAATCCTGCCGTAGCAGCGATTTTCGAAGAGGTTGTCGTGGCGGTGGCAAAAGACGTCATACCCACCGTGGCAAACGTGGTGGTCAATCTCCTACCGGCGACGCGTGCCGTTACGGCGGCTCAGGTAGCGAGCTTGGCGGATCTCTTGGCAAACAATACCATTACCTTCGCTGCTGCGCGCGAGGTGCTCGAGACGGTAGATGGTACCGATGCCAATCCAGAGACCGTTGTAGATGAGCGCGGCATGAGACAAAGCACCGATACTGACGCTCTTAAAACGACCGTGGACGAGGTGCTCATCCGCTGCGCCGACCAAGTGCGCCAGTATCGGGAAGGAAATCGCAGAGTAATCGGCTTTCTGGTGGGACAATGCATGAAAGCCTCGCACGGCACTGGCAACCCAAAGCTTTTCAACCAGCTCCTGCGTGAGCGATTGAAGGGGTAAGTTGAGTGATCGGTGCTTGACTTGAGGTTGGAAAATCGCGAGCCTTTAGCGCTCCTTGAGGTCCACAATTACCAAGGTTTTGCCAAGCGGGGCGAGGAGCTTGAGCAGCGTGTTGATCTGTGGTGAGATTTCGCAGCCTTCGATGCGACTAATCACTGACTGCCTGATGCCTGCTGCGTCGCCAAGCCGTGTCTGCGAGAAGGATGAGTCGCGACGTATGCGTGACAGGCCCTTCAGCAGTCGCTTCTTTTCGCTAGAGACGATGTCGATTTCCGCGCCTTTTGAATACAGCTCGGCGGCATCGTAGCTTTTGCCGTTCGCCCACGCGATGCGCGTATAGTCCGTGCTGATTTCGAACGCGCCGAGGTCATCAGCGTCTCCGATGCCTAGTTCCTCAGATTGAAATATGCGTGATGAGCCGCCCTCGAACCATGCGACCAGCTTGTCGGTAGCCACCGGGAACGCGGCGATTACCCTATTGCTCATTTCCACCCCCCAATACGTTTGGCTAATTCCTCGCTTGCCGTGCTTATCATCGATGTAAACGTATCACAAATCATTGCGTCATTGTAGGGTGATTTCCATTTTCATGCAGCGTGCGTTTCATTGTTCGATATCTTAGGTCAGTTAATGGCCTTCGTCGGCTCATTCGCGGTGTAGACAGCGATGGCGAGTCGTGTTAGGCTGTGTCTCACAGATAGAGGAGCGGGCACGATGAATCCCGAGCGAGTCGGTGGATGTTGACCTTGGGAGGGGGCGAGGCTCGCCGAACTGCGATGGGCGGCGGTTCATCGTGGTGGGCCTGCGCGAAACACGTGTAGGACTGTCTGCGAGTTGGTGGCAACGCGCAGGGGCGCTATCTTGCAGGGACGCTGCGCATGCTCCGTCGCCCGTGAGGTTTCGTTCGGGCGCATGTAGTAAGGAGAGAGCATGGCACAAGACGTTCGCAATCTCACCGGGTCCATCGTAGCTCTGGTGACTCCCTTTAAGGAAAACGGCGAGATTGACTTCCCGGCGCTTGATCGCTTGGTGGACTTCCATCTGGCCAATGAGACTGACGGTATCCTCGTGCTTGGCACGACAGGCGAGTCGTCCACGATGACGGATGCAGAGGATGTTGCGGTGGCCCAGCACGTGGTCAACCGCGTAAACGGTGCGATTCCCATCATCGGAGGTGCCGGCTCGAACGCCACGGACGAGAGCCTAAACAAGGCAAAGGGCCTCCAGATGATAGGGTGCGACGCCCTCCTGCTCATCACGCCGTATTACAACAAGTCAAACGAGGAAGGCATCTATCGTCACTTTACGACGGTGCTCGATCAGGTCGAGATTCCCTCCATCCTCTACAACATCCCCGGGCGCACGGGTTGCTCCATCAGCGAGGCGAACGTCATCCGTCTGGCCGAGCATCCCAACGTGATGGGCATCAAGGAGGCCTCGGGCTCCATCAGCTATGCCACGAGCGTTGCGCGGCACCTCTCGCCTGACTTCCGTATGTACTCGGGCAACGACGACATGATCGTGCCGATTCTCTCGCTAGGCGGATCGGGCGTCATCAGCGTGTGGGCAAACGTTCAGCCCAAGCTCTGCCATGACCTTGTGGCGAGCTATCTCGAGGGAGACATGAGCACATCGTTGCGCATGCAGCTCGATGGCCTTGACCTCGTGCACGCGCTGTTCTGTGAGGTCAATCCCATTCCTGTCAAGGCAGCGCTTGCCATGATGGGCCTCATCGAGGAGACCTATCGCGCACCACTCTATCCCATGGCCACCGAAACTCGCGCCCGTGTCGAGCGTGTGATGAGGGAGGTCGGTCTCATTGGCTAAAGTATATGTAGTCGGTGGTTTGGGGCGCATGGGACAGCTCGTGTGCGCAACGGTCGAGGCGACCGACGGCCTCGAACTCGCAGGCACCTATGATGTGGACAATATCGACAAGCTTGACGAAGAAGCCCCTGCGGTTGACCTCGTCATCGACTTCTCGCGCCCCGAAGCGCTTCCTCATGTCATCTCCTATGTCAAGCGCACGGGTGCCGCCTTGGTGAGTGGCACGACAGGCCTCACCGAGGATCAGCTTGCGGACCTGCGCGCGCTGGGTGATAAGAGCCGTGTCGTGTGGTCGTCGAACTACTCGCTTGGTGTGGCTGTGCTGCGGCGCGTGGCGGCAGAGGCGTCGCGGGCGCTCGCTGGCTGGGATATCGAGATCGTCGAGACCCACCACAACCAGAAGGCCGACGCGCCGAGCGGGACGGCTTTGGCGCTGCTCGCTTCGGTGGATCCCGAGGGGGAGTGCAGCGTCGCCTATGGTCGCGAAGGCATCGTTGGCGTAAGGCCTGCGCGTGAGATTGGCATGCATGCGCTGCGTGGTGGTACGGTCGCGGGCACGCATGAGGTTCATTTCTTTGGGGCGGACGAGGAGGTGTGCCTTACGCATCGGGCCACAAGTCGTCAGATTTTTGTGGCCGGGGCTGTTGCGTGTGCCAAACGCCTGCTTGAGGCAGAACTTGGCTTTCACAGCTTTGACGAGCTGATGTTCTAAAGCGTTAAGGTATGCCCCCGAGCCGCACATCCTATGCAGGGATTGTGGGAGCAGGGTGTGAACTCATGTGCCGCATGCCGTATCGTGCTTGCACAGGGGGTTGTGTTTGTCCTATCCTGTAACGCATGTACCCGTGTGAAGCGAGGGGTTATGTTTAAGTCCTTCAGGCGTATGGCGCCGCTGTGGATTACGTATTTGTTGTTCTTTGCGCTTGCCGCTGCGGGGCCGGCGCTCTCTTACTACGGCGAGGTTGCCGGTATCACTCGTGCCCACTGGGTGTTTCTCTTCCTAATGCCCTTTGCCATTGGATGCATGCCGTATGGGTTCATCATGGGAGAGATCGTGCAGCATGCCACGCGAGCCTCGGGACGTACCTCATGGCGATGGGGCGCGTTTCATTTCGTGGTAATGTACGCTGTTTTTTTGACGGGCGTGTTTGACATGCTCTCGAACGTGCGCGACCCCTTGTACTATGCGGTGTGGCTTGGCCCTTCGTTCATCTCAGGTCTCCTCTTTGTGTTTGGCATGTTTATCATGCGCATCGAGCAAGCGCATTCGGACGCGCGCTACGGGGTCGAGGTGAGTCGCAACGATCCGTGGGCAGCGTTCTTTGACCTAGAGTGGGAGAGTGATTCTCCGCGCAAGCAAGCAGTACGTGCTGAACTTCCCGAGCGTGAACGCAAATCAAAGAGACGCGGCTTTGGCAGGAAGCGCTCAGAAGCTTAGGTTCTGCATCTGCCCCTTATTAGCTAGAGACGGCACGGGCTTGCCCCGTGCTTTTCTTTCCTTTGTGCGTGACGTTTGAACAACGACAAGCTTAGCGGCCATATGTCGCGATTGCCCTTATAATAGTTGCGTTTTATTTCCCGACCACGGTAGGAGGTCATCGCATGGCTCAGCGTTTCGTTCTCAACAACATCTCGTATCACGGCTCCGGTGCCATCAAGGAGGTTCCGGGCGAGATTACTCGCCGCGGATTCAAGAAGGCGTTTGTTGCCTCTGACCCCGACCTCGTCAAGTTCGGCGTCACGGCCAAGGTCACCGACCTGCTCGATGAGGCTGGCATCGCATGGGAGCTCTTTAAGGAGATCAAGCCCAACCCCACCATCAAGAACGTCCAGGACGGTGTCGCGGCCTTCAAGGCATCCGGTGCCGACTGCATCGTGGCCGTGGGTGGCGGCTCTGCCATGGACACCGCCAAGGCCATCGGCATCATCGCCGAGAATCCCGAGTACGCTGATGTCGTGAGCCTCGAGGGCATCGCCGACACCAAGAATCACGCCACCTTCACCATCGCCGTCGCCACCACCGCCGGCACGGCCGCCGAGGTCACGATCAACTACGTCATCACCGACGTCGAGAAAGAGCGCAAGTTCGTTTGCGTCGACACCAACGACATCCCCGACGTTGCTGTCGTCGATCCCGACATGATGGCCTCCATGCCCGCCGGCCTCACCGCTGCTACCGGCATGGACGCGCTGACCCATGCCATCGAGGGCTACACCACGCGTGGCGCTTGGGAGCTC